>JBAZRS010000065.1:0-14385 GCA_041662825.1 Victivallales bacterium
CGAGATAGCGGGGATATGCCAGGCGCGGCACGTCCTGCCATACGGCATTTTGCCAGCCGGCAAGGCAGGTGCGAAGCTTTTCAGCTGTTGCTGCCGTCGCCACATAAACTTCGTTCTTATTCAATCCCAGCAGCCAGACGCCGCCGTGCCGCACCTGTAGCATTGTCCCTTTTATTTCGGGGCTTGCTCGCACAAGGGATACGGCGCCGTAGGCAAGCAGATCTTCCAGATATTTAGAACCGAGGATACGGGCTGTATCAGTGTCCTGACAGGTGAAACTGACTAGGCTGAAGCGTTCTTTTCCATCCTGCCACAACCAGCCTTTTGCTGCAACCTGCCCAAAGCCGCGCATCTGAGCCGGTTCAGTTTTTTTGGAGTCAATTAATTGTGATCCCGGCGGATTTGCCGGTTCAAACGCCATTCCGGAAGAGGAATTCATCATCACCCAGGAAAAACACAGAACATATAGCCATACACCGAGTCTGAAATTCATGGAATCTCCTTTATTTAAACAAATCGAGCCAATTTTAAAATCGCCTCAGTTGAGTTGATTTCTTAAGTTGGAGTTCACGACTTTGGTCGTGCATCTTGTTTATGATAAGACACAACTGAAGTTGTGAACTCCAACGGAAGACATTCCCATAGCAACATTTTACTGCACTTTTAAATCAGCTCAGTTAATTTAACTGTGCGTTAATCCATAGTTCTGCGGGATGAATCTGTCAAAACTTCTTCACGGAGTAATTCAGCAGGGGAAATTTCTCTTCGTCCTCGAATCTGACGGATATGTATTTGACGGGATATTTCTTGGTCAGATCGGCGGTAATCCAGCCGTTTGCGAAATCCGCAAGGCTGCGCCTTGCCTCTTCACGTATGGAATCCATGTATTCCCGACTTGTGCCTTTTTTCAGCATGTCGGTGTAAAACTGTTTCCTGAGCTCCTCAAGTTTCCCGTTCTCATTGAAGATAAGCTTGCCGCTGTCCAAGTGCGTTTCGAGGCGGCGCAGGTCGGTCGCCGGTTCTTCTAGCTGGATTTTAGGGGCGACAATGGTGAGGGTCTCCCCCTCGCAGATGATTTTCCAGGAACCTTTCATGTCTACATAATAACTGTATGTGACAGGCGCCCTGACTTCCATCACCGCACTGCTCAGGGGTTTACCGTTCATGATCCACGGATGGGAGAAACTGTATTCCTTCCTGTCTGTCTCATTCCTGGTGATTTTAAGCAGAAGCAGGTGCTGGACCTTCTTCGTCTGTTCGGTGTATCCGATGAAAATCTGGGTGATGTCCATTTTTGGGGTCAAGGCTTTGTCGAGGGTTTCGAAGGGTTTCGAGAACATTTTGTAGAAGACAATCCCGAAAAAGAGGAATTCGACAAATGCGAATATCGCAATTATCCAGACAATCTGGACGATGGCCCGGCTGACTGCCGGAGCGGCGGATTTATTCTGCTGGCCAGAGGATTGACCGGTCTGATTGAAGGAATTCTTGTATTCGTCCATGGCTTTCCTTAAGAATCTGAACATCGAACTTCCAACATCGAACTTCCAACATCGAATGAATTTGAATATTTAATTCGCAGCTTAATCGTCAAAATCCAGTTGTTTTTCACATTTGCCACTCTATGCCTATATCCACCCATTCAAAGTTGAGTGTTCGATGTTGGATGTTCAAAGTTCAGTTCACTTCTTTTTCGGCACGTAAAGCGTCTGGCCTACGCGGAGATTTGAGTCTTTCATCCTGTTCGCCGTCATTATTTCCTGGATGCTTGCGCCATAGGCTTTTGCAATAGCGCCCAGGGTTTGCCCGGATTCGACCTTGTGTTCAAAAAAAGAGCCCGAGCCTACAGGTCCGCTTCCCGATGATGCGGCAGGAGGGGGTACGGAGGCCTTGCTGACTTCCTTGGAAATCTGGTCTATCATCTTGCTGATTGTCGCCTGTCTTTCCTGTTTCTCGGCGGCAAGCTGCTGTTGCAGGTTTGCAATGTTTTTCTCGAGTGTTGCGTTTCTCTGTTCCAGATTGGCTATTTTCTGGTTGGATTCATTTACGGTTTTTACGATTTCCGCGTTCGAGTTCTGAAGTGCGGTGATTGACGATGAAACCTGGTTCATCTGATTTGTCTGGGCCCTTACCATCTCGAATTGCTGCCTCTGCATCTGGGCTTCCCTGCTGTCGCGTCCGCCCATCGCTTCGCATCCGCATAGCGCAATCGCCATTCCGCCTGCGGCCAATAAAGACAAGACAAAGTGTTTTTTCATATTATATCCCTGTTGTTTTCATGTCCGTACCCGTGTTTTTGGTTCAACCCAGTATTATAACACTATTTTCCAAATAAACATTTAATTGAGCGGTTATAAAATTGCAAAATTATTTACTTAATCTACAATAAGGGAATATGGAAGACATTAAATTCAGAGAAGCTGTCAGTCAGATTGTCAAGGACGACCCGCGTTATGCCGCAGAGGCGTACGAGTTCGTAAGCAAGGCGGTCGTTTTCACCATGCTGAGTCTCAGCAGGGACAAATCACCCAGCCATCATGTTTCGGGGCAGGAGCTTCTTGACGGGTTCAGGCGCTACGCAATCCAGGAGTTCGGCCCTATGGCGGGCGAGATCATGAAAAGCTGGGGGTTCTCAAACAGCACGGACGTAGGCAACGTCGTCTTTAACTTGGTAAACAGGAAATTACTTGGGAAAACTGAAAATGATTCACTTGCTGACTTCAAAAGCGGACTCGACTTTGAAAAAGCGTTTTCCGAGCCTTTCAAAACTGACAAAATTCAAGAAAAAAATCCTCCCATTATTGCTTAGCATGACAATAACCCTACCATCCATCGCCTCTGACAAACCCGAAATCAAGGGAATCAGATCCGAAACTCTTGAAAACGGGCTGAAAATATACACCTATGAAAACCATGACGCCCCGACTGTCTGCGTACAGGCATGGGTCAAGACCGGAAGCATCCATGAAGGTGATTATCTCGGATGCGGGCTATCCCACTTTCTCGAGCACATGATGTTCCAGGGTTCCGCAAAATATCCGCACGACTCAATTGTGGAGACCGTCAACCGCAATGGCGGCGACATGAACGCATACACGTCCCTCGGCAACACCGTCTACTATATTGACATACTTTCCGGTGCATCGGAAAAGGCGATAGACATCCTCTGCGATGTGATAAGCGCGCCGATCTTCCCGGAAGACAAGTTTGCGAATGAAAAAGAGGTGATTCTCCGCGAGAGATCCATGTATTCCGACAATCCCGACCGCTATCTCAGCGAGAAGCTGTGGCTTGAACTGTATATGGAACATCCCGCCAGGCATCCCATCATCGGCTACCAGGAGAAAATAAAGGCTGTCGATAAGAACATGATGCTGGACTACTATAAGAAACGTTATTCTCCGGAGCGCACTTTCTTTGTGATCAGCGGTGACATAGACTCTGAAAGGGCGGTTTCACTTATAAGGGAGAAACTCGGGGACTGGGGGCGCGGACAGTTGGCAGAACCCCCTCTCGCCAAAGAGCCGGAGCAGGTCTGCACCAGAAGTTCAGTATATCACTTCGAAGACCCGCTTGCGAGACTCGCAATAGGCTTCCACATACCCGACTGCTCGCATCCCGATGTGCCGGCTCTTGATATTCTGGCGTCCGTGCTCGGTTCCGACAAAAGTTCACGGCTCGTCGGCAGGCTTGAAGATGAACGCCAGCTGGCAATGCATATCGACGCATTTTCATATACTCCGTATTTCCAGGGCATTTTCGGGGTTAGCGCAACCACGACTCCGGACAAGATGGAAGCCCTTAAAACCGCCATTTTCGACGAGATAAGAAAAGTCTCAGGAAATGACAAGGTAAGCAAGGACGAATTGAAGAGGATCGTAACCCAGATAAGCACCAGTTACTGCCGGACGCTCCGCTCAAACGGCAATGTCGCGAGAATGATCGGGAACTCCGTTCTTTCATACGGGACTCCGGAATATGTCAACAAGTATCTTGAAAACGTTTCAAAACTGACAGTGGATGATATTGCAAGAGTCGCCCGGAAATATCTCACAGTTGAAAACTGCACCATTGTTGAACTACTTCCAAAAGATAAAAAAGACACTTCGGAGGCAATTGACAAGCAGAAGAAGAACGGATCGGGCAAGCCTGAATTAATGAAACTCGAATCAGGACAGAAAATAATAACGCTTCAGGATGAAAAACTCCCCTTGATTGACATCTGCATTGTCCTTCCCGGAGGCGTGATCCGCGAAAACAATGAAAATGCAGGCATCACCAGGATTCTGTCATCAATGCTCACCGCCGGTACGGGTTCCTATGATGAAAAAGAGCTGGCAAACCTGATAGACGACAATGCGATCGACCTCTCCATCAGCGGCGGGAACAACTCGCTTACGGTCTCCATGAACTTCCATAAGAACAACCTGAAACAGGCGCTCAAGGCCCTGAAGTCGATTTTAACTGAACCGTCATTTCCCGTGAAGCAGTTTGAAAGGGAAAAGGAAAATACCGTAAAGATGCTCGCCAGCAGGAAGCTTGCGCCCCAGAACGCTGCTGAAGACAAAACCTCTGAAATCCTCTACGGCAAGCACCCGTACTCGCACAATGCATATGGAATCGAGGAGAGTGTGAAGAGCCTGACTGTCGCCCAGGTCAAAGATTTTTATTTCAAAAAGTGCCTGCTTCCCGGGAAAGCTGTTTTCGGGATAGCAGGTGATTTTGACAGGAAGGAGATTCTGGGCGGAATAAAAGACATCATTGATGACATCAGGTGGAATGAAAAAGGCGCCGATGCAATACCGGAACGCCCGAAATTTCCTGAAAAGAGCGTCAGTGATTCCGTGAAGGTTCCAAGGGAACAGGCGGTGGTGCTGATGAGTTTTCCGGTATGCGACAACAACAGTGAAGACAGGTATGCGCTGAATGTCCTTTCAAAAATCTTAAACGGACAGACTTCGAGGCTGTTCAAATCCGTGCGCGAGGAATCCGGCCTCGCATATTACACTGGAATTTCGAGCTTCCTCGGATTCCATGAAGGGTTCATGACATTTTACGCAGGGACCAAGCCGGACGCCGCAGAAAAAGTCTTTTTCCTCCTGAACAAGGAACGCCATAGGCTTCTGACCAGCAAATCCATCACGAAAGATGAATTTGAATCAGCAAAAGCCAGAATCAGGCAGGATCTCGCCGAGCAGACCCTCGACAAGCACAGCCTGATATTCAGCAGCATCCTTGAAGAGTATTATGGAAACGGCTACATGTCTCCCTGGATGAACGGGAAGAAATATGAGGACATCACCCTTGAAGAACTCAACGGGGTGGTGAAGAAGTACTTCAGCACCGGCGCATTTGTCAAAGTGATCTCTGGCCCGCAGTAATAAATTGGTGATTGCAGGATTGGAATATTGAGTGATTTGCCACCGAGAATATCCACCATTGCGGTTTTATAATCGAAACCGCTTGGCAACGAGGACAACACCACTGGCCTCTTTAGACAAAGGGCTGAGTCCGCACCCGGCCAATTTCCCCTGACTCCGCGACTAGATGTAATTGACGAACATAGCGGATATGCTTTTGCCCTCTGCGCATTGGCTGAACAAGTCGCAAAACCATCGTCAACCGTATCGAGATTATTAGGTGTGGCTGGGATGCCTTTCCGGGGTATCTGCGGGCGGCTCGGAGAGCCGTCCCTGCCCGTTCTCCCGCTTCGGCCCCCACAGCATCGCCAGTTGCCGGATGCGATTGGGGTGCAGGATTAGAATGCCGACACCTCCCACGATGTTGCCCAGCGTTACGGGCAGGATGTTGTGCCAGATTACGGCCTGATCGACCAGGGGTACCCCTTTGGCGAGTAGTCCGGCTGGAATCAGGTACATATTGGCGACACAGTGTTCGAATCCTGACGCCACAAAGGCCATGATGGGCAGGATGCAGCAGACAATCTTGGAGACAATGTCCTTAGACATGAGCGACATGATGATCGCCAGGATGACCAGCATATTGCACAGCACGCCCCGCAGGAACGCCTGACCGAAAGTCAGACTCAGCTTGGCCTCGGCCACCTTCACCGCCCACGTCCCCATGTCAGTCAGTTTGTCCGGGGTTCCGAAAATGCCGGCCGCCCACACCATGAGCGCGAACAGATAGGCACCCGCCAGATTGCCGCCATAGACGGCGATCCAGTTGCGCAGCATGCGTGCGAGTGAAAACTGGCGGGTGATTGTACCGATCACCATGATGATGTTGCCGGTGAACAGTTCCGCGCCGGCGACAACCACCAGTACCAATCCCACACCGAACACAGCGCCGGCCCATATCCGGCCCATGCCCGCGTTCATGGCCTCGAGAAACAGGTGCGAGCCCACGCTGATGTACAGTCCGGCCAGCAATCCCAATAGCAGTTGCTGCCAGGTTCGCGTATTGGCTTTCTTGATGCCCAACGACGAAAAGGTGCGCGAATACTCCCCAGGCGTCAGAACAGGGTGATAGTTCTGGCTGCAGGTGTCGCTGGTCTTGATTTCGTTCATGTTTGGTCCTCCAGAGATTCACACTATCAACTTAAGAAATCAGCCATCGGAACAGAAACTCCATTTTATCAGTTCATCTGGAATGGGAAGTATGGTTTTTCAAATCCTTCGCCTGCGGATGCTGGTTCATGTTATGCTGTGCCCTGTTATGGCAGCGGTTTTGTTCGGCTAGGAGCCCATGGTGATAGGGATAATATTTCCCGTGGTACCAGACGCCGTGATTGTGATAGTAGTGCCAGGGATAGTATCTGCCGTTCGAATAGACCCAGTGATGATGCCAGTACCAGTTGTGCCACCAGTAATACGGATAATGCCTGCCATTCCAGTAAACCCATCCATTATAGTATACTGGAGAGGCCGACTGGAAATATGTCGGATCATATGTGACCTGCTGTCCCGGTTGGATGACGGTGGTGTTTTCCGGGGTCTGCGGAACAGTCTTGGTGTCTAGATTGGCCTCAGGTGGAATATTGTCCATGTCCGGAGCACCGTCCGGCGGAACCATGTTCCCCTGGTTCTTAAGCAGTTTCTGTTCAAATTCATCGGCCTTTTTGCGGTCATATCCGTACTCTGTCTGCCCCTGATTGGTCATGTCCCTGAAATCTAGCCATCCCCCTTTTCCGTGGGAAATGAAAAAGACCCCTATCGGTGTAGTTTCAGTGATTGTCACATCCTTGTAGGTTACGCCGGTGTTCGTCGAAATATCCTTTGCAAAAGCGGAGCAGGAAAGGAAAATGGCGGCCGACAGCAAAAAAATGTTTTTCCCCATTAGCATCCTCCTATGGTTGCATGAGTATGGAATCTTTTGGTGTACAGAAAATAAGGTATTGAAGAATCTGGAAAAAGCAAGTATTTGCATCTTTATCATCAGAGAGAGATCTTTGCAAATTTTACAAAGGACTGAAATAACCCCGCCTGACAGATTGCGCTATCCGCAATCACTGTTGCTGAGCTGCAATATGGGGTGTTCAAAAGTTCAAAGCCCGAGAAGAATGCACAGGCTCTTGCTAAATTCATTAGTCCTTTCC
Organism: Victivallales bacterium; assembly: GCA_041662825.1. GTDB lineage: Bacteria > Verrucomicrobiota > Lentisphaeria > Victivallales > GWF2-50-93 > GWF2-50-93. The sequence goes on from JBAZRS010000065.1 coordinate 7,559, forward strand.
ATGTCCTGCCTTTCAGTGAAAAAGACACGATGGCCTATGGCAAGATAAGAAAGGATCTTGAAAAAAAGGGACTACTATCGGTCCATTTGATTTGCTTATTGCAGCTCATGCAGTTTCCAACTCTCTTGTGCTGGTGACAAATAACCGGAAAGAATTCTCCAGAGTGGAAGGTCTTCAGATAGAGGACTGGCACAACCCTTAATAAAATGAGCTGATAAAATTTTTGATACAGCAAAAATTTATTTTTTGCGTGTGGAAGTCCGGTCAGATTTTCTCCACCGGCTTGATATATCTTTCCTCCAGAGTGTCCAGATCCTTGCGCCAGGCGGCGAGCCGGAATATTTTCGCGTGGATGCACTGTTTTCCCCCCAACTCGCATGTGCCGTCGAAACGGGATCCTCCGCACGGACCGTTGGCGAGTCCTTTCGGACAGGTCTCGGGGCATACGAATTCCGTGAACGGCAGGCGGCACCATGTGCATTTTTTACAGCCGGTGAAAATCTTTTTTGTCAAGACATGCTCGTTCGAGTCGCGACGGTGGGATTTTGAAAACAGCATTTCGCATATCCTGTAATGGAGTTTTTCATATTTTCCGCATTCAGGGAGTTTTTCCGCCTTCATTTGCGCCCGTTCCGGATATGAGCGGGTGAACAGGTTGTTGAACATGAAGAAACGGTGCGGATAAGGGGTCATGTCGGCGCGTGAGAGATAACTGAGATAGCCGTCGCGCCATTCCTCAAAATTCCTGAATTCCCTGAGAGCCTCCGTGATCTTTTTGCAGGCGGCGGAAATGTGCTCCTGTCTCTCTATTCCGGAAATCTGGATTCCGCTGTAGCCGAGAAGTTTTGCGCCGGCCGCATAAATCTGAAGCCTTCTCCACTGGGCGGATGCGAACTGCGCATAACCGAATCTGGACTCGTTAAGGAGAATCTTCCTGAGTTCAGGGGAAATGTGGATCCCGGGTTTTTTGCCTGCATATATGTCTTCGAAAAGGTCGCTGGTGAGCAGTGTGAACCTGGCGATGGACGGGTAATGGAGCTCCCTCAGTTCCAGATACCAGCGCATCTCCTGGAGCTTCATCATGTCCCAGCCGGTCTGGGTGATGATGAATTCCGCACCCTGTTTGACCTTCTTGACCAGCTTGTAATACTGCGGGAAAACGGCGGCGGGCGTGTATTTGAACGGATTCAGGACGCATCCGGCCAAAAACGAATCCTTGTCCTCGGCCTTTATCATGTTAAGTATGGTGACACTGTCTACAAAATGCAGTTTCTGTTTCTTCTTCGCTCCTTCGGGCCTGTATCCGTCGCCCGTTACCGCCACGACATTTTCGAATCCCGAGGACTTGCATCTGCTGATTGTGTCGGAGATATCGCCTGTCGAAGTGTTTCTGCCGCTGATATAGAGGACATGCCTGTCCCTGTCCTCCTTCGGCAGCTCGTTTGCGAAATCCGCAACATTCCATGTGGTCCAGCCCTGAAGCTTGTCGGTTACTGCGAGTCCGGTGGAAACGGTGTCCGATTTGCCGAGGGCTGTATAGACCGAGTTCAGCCTGGCTGCGGCTATTGAAAAATCATCTTTCTTTTCCGGGGTGTTGACCTCGACAAGGAGATGGAAATTGCCCTTGTTCAGGTTGTCGCGGAATATGTTTTTCCTCTTCTTCTGGAAATCTATTTCCATCTGAATTGTTGATTTTGATTCGCTCATATTTCAGTTTCGATTTTTTGTTATGCTGTAAAGAAGTTTCATTAAAAGTTTCCGGGCTCTGGAGTCTGGCATTGCGAAGCCCTAAATAAATAGCAGTATGCTCCGCACTTTCAATGCCCGATTTGAATTTCATTGTGAAGATTAATTTGATTATGGTCGAAGATTTTTCGATGACAGGAGAATGTCCATTTCCGAAGTGCCGATTCATCTTCCCCCTGGAAACACATGCGAGCTCCTCATCCTGTAACGGTTAGGGGAAGTGCCGTGCCATCCGGTGAAGACGCTGTAGAACCTGCTGAGGCTGCTGAATCCGCATTCCGTTGCGATCTCATGTATGGGCATTGAAGCAGAGGAAAGTTTATCCGCTGCATATCCCATCCTCCAGTCTGTTATCCATTCGACAGGAGTTTTCCCGGTTGACTCTCTGAGAACTCTAGAGACATGAGCAAGGGTTCTGCCAGATATGGACTCAAAATGCTTAGGACCCTTGTGAAAATTTTCAGGTCTCGACATCAGCATGCAGGCGTCGCGGAGCCAGGGCGGACATTTATCGGAAGTAGCTTCCGCGGACGGTGAAATCTTCATAATAAGCGATAGCAGGAAATGCTCGAGCGCCAGTTTGCTAGACGCTCTTTTCCTCAAAGTCATGAATTCTTCGTCAAGCCATGCACCTCCTTCAGTGGAAAGGCTCCTGATCCGAATCTTTTCAGCCTTAACCCCCCACAGCGGATCTTTTTCCAGGCAATGCCTTTTCAATATCTTCATTAGTACATCCAGGGAGAAGGCGAGATTGACGATCCTGTAGCTCCGTTCATCAATCCATTTGAACCCATGCAGGGCATCAGGCGTGACAATGCCAAAATCATTTGGCGCAAGTTCCATATCCTTCCCGTCAAACATGTGGATGCATCTGCCTTCCTGCATCCAGAACAGTTCCATAAAATCATGGGTATGCAGTCTGACTTCCGGACGTGTCACATTGTGAAAGACGAGTTCGTAGGGCTCTTTCGGAGCACTGCAGTTCCTGTATTTCAGACATTCGTGTGGTTTCATGAAAATCCCGCCTGTTCAAAATAATATCATAAAACAGGAATTATAATATCAATAAACAGAAAGAATTATATTTTTCACAGCCCATATTATTGGTTGTGGAAAATATCATAATACAGTAATGCAGGAGGCGAAATGCGAAAATTCATTCCGGACTACAGGAACATCGAGGCGGCCGCCAGGAACAAAAGGGCGCCGCGCCTGCCTTTCTACGAGCATTTGATAAACGCCGAATCAATGGAGAAGATTACCGGGAAGAAGTTCAATGAACTCATAAACGGCGATAAGAATGACATCCGGGAGTATTTCCGGAACTACAGCGGATTCTTCCTGCAGCATGAATACGACACAGTCTCCTTCGAATGCTGCGTCGGGGGCATGCTTCCGAATGCAGGCGCGCTTGGCGGGCATAAGCCCGGCGCCATTCACTGCCGCCGCGAACTTGAGGAATATCCTTGGGATAAGCTGGCCGGTATCTACTGGGACGCCTTCGACAGGATCTTTGAAGCCATGAAGGAAACGCTTCCTCATGGAATGAAGGCGGTGGGGGGCATCGGCAACGGAGTTTTTGAAATCGCCGAGGATCTTGTCGGATTCGAATCGCTCTGCCTGCTGCAGGCCGATGAGCCCGACACCTTTTCCGAGCCCTTTGTAAAAATAGGCGACCTTCTCGTACAGTTGTGGACTGAGTTCATGAGGCGCCATGCCGACGCATATGCGGTGTGCAGGATAGGCGACGACATGGGTTTCAAGACATCGACGCTGCTGTCGCCGCAGACGATCATAGATAACGTGGTTCCCCAATACAGTAGGGTGATCAAGGTCATACACTCCTCCGGAAAACCCTTCCTTTTCCATTCATGCGGATGCATATTCGACGTAATGGACAATATGATCTCCGCTGGAATCGATGCGAAGCATTCCAACGAGGACGCCATTGCGCCGTATGACGAATGGATATCCAGATACGGGGACAAGTTAGGGCTTTTCGGGGGGATAGACACCGACCGCCTCTGCAGGATGCCGCCGGATGATATATACGAATATGTGCTCGAGTCGGCCACAAGGTTCCGTGCGGCTGCAAAAGGCTATGCCCTGGGCTCCGGCAATTCCACCCCCCCCTATGTTCCGGCCGAGGGATATCTGGCGATGATAGCTGCGGGCAGGGAAATCCGGCGCAGGGAGTGTACCTGATCCTCAATCGTATAATAAAATTTTTGTGCGGCACAAAAATTTAACTGCCATATGATACAGACAGGTCAAAACCTCTTCCTGAAACTGCTCGGGCTTTTTCCTGTAGTTCTCCTGAAGAGCTTGTTGAAGTGCTGCGGATCGGAGATGCCGATCCTCGACCCTATTTCCTTTACGGGCAGGGAGGTGCATTCAAGCAGATGCCTGGCAAACTCAATCCTCCTGTTGATCAGGTATTTGTTCATAGTGACTCCGTACTGGCTGCGGAAAAGACGTGCAAGATAATTCTGAGACAGGCCAACGGTCCGGCAGATTTCGCTTATGCGGATTTCGTGTGACATGTATCTGTCTATTTCCATCGCTGCGTTTACGACTGCGGTCCGGGCCTTGTGTCCCAAGTTGGCCGCATGCGATTTTCCGATCCGATCCAGCCAGACGAGGAATTCCTGGAGGACAAGAGAGGCGGCGTGACCGGCTTCATCGGAGGAGTCGGCCTGCTGAATCCACCACACAAGGTTCATGAACTTCGATTCGGCCGCAGACTTTGCCTCCCCGAGGTTGATGCGGAGCGGCAGGGAAAGTTCACTTCCCCTTTTCTCACCACTAGCGGAAAATTTGAAATGTGTGCAGAAATGAAAGCCGGGCTTTGCCAGATCATATCTTGCATCCATGCCTGTCGGGGTGATTGTAACTGTTCCAGGCGATATATCGTACTGGTTGCCTCCCAGCCTGATTTTCCCGTAATAGTCATATATGTGGAGCGCGTTGGTGCCCCCATTTAGATAACTCACGGAGAAATCCCTGTCGGCAAGCGGATAACGTCCGGCACGGATTACCTGTGGAAGATCGTCTATCTTGAAATTGAACGGCATCGCATGATCCTTTAATTAAATCCGAATATCGAAATCCGAAACTCGAAACAAATTCAAAATTCAAAGTTTCGAAATTTCAAAAATTTGAGTTTGTTTCGGATTTCGATATTCGTACTTCGATATTTCAATAATCTATAAGATTATTGATTTTATACCACAGTTTGTTGAATATTTCCCATTGTCATATTTTCCGAAGCGGAAAATATTATATTATTGAAAAACAACCATTAAATAGGCAGGAGCATCCATGACTCCAAGAGAGAGATTCATAGCGGCGCTTGAACGCAGGCCGTTAAATGGGAGAGTTCCCCATTTTGAACTCGTATTTTTCCTTACTATGGAAGCTTTCGGAAAAATCCATCCTTCGCACAGAAACTACCACCAATGGGATCAGATGGAGGAAAAGGAACGCCAACTCCACCGTGAGGACATGGCCGACGTCTACATCAGGACTGCCGAGAAATATGAACACAGCGCCATATTCATCCATCCGAATCCCTGGAAGACGGAAGAAGTAAATTATATGGTTGACATTATTCGCGAAAAATCAGGGGATAAATATTTCCTGATGACCCACGGTGATCCGACCTATGGAATTCCTGACGGTAATCACATGGTCGATTTCTCCTACCGAATCGTGGATGAACCCGACGTTCTCAAAAGTGATGCTGAAAAAGGCGTAATCTCGCATCTTGAACGGGCTGAGCAACTTAAAAGGAAGGGCGGACTTGACGGTTTTGCCATGTGCAGCGACTACTGTCTGAACGTAGGCCCATTTTTCAGCCCTGATCAGTTCTCGGAATTTGTAACGCCGTATCTGGCAAAGCTCATCAAAGGCTACCGTGACATGGGATACTACACTATCAAGCACACCGACGGGAACATCATGCCGATCCTGGACCAGCTTGTCCAGACCGAACCGCACGCCCTTCATTCGATAGACCCGCAGGCGGGAGTCGATATTGCCGAAGTGAAAAGGCTCTACGGGAAAAAAGTCTGCCTTATCGGTAATGTGAACTGCGGTCTCCTGCAGACGGGTACGGAAGAGCAGGCGAAGGAATCCGCACGTTACGCCCTCAGATCCGGAATGCCGGGCGGAGGATACATTTTCTCGACAAGCAACTGCGTATATACCGGAATGCAGCTTTCGCGTTATGACCTGATCCTGGATGTCTGGAGAGAAGAAGGAAATTACGTCTGACACCCCAATAAAGATTTTTAACCGCGAAGTCCGCAAAGGGAATCGCGAAGTCCGCATAGTAATGGATTATTTTCGTTTATTTAGTGTGGTTATAAATATCACTGCTTCGAAAGCACTTTGACAAGTTCTGTGTTCAGGTAGACTGTCTCCTTGCCGCATTTCTGCGATTTCAGGACTCCGATTTCCTCGAGGTCCTTCAGATACTTCGAAGCGGTCTGGCGGACAGCTATGTCCTTGGCGACAAGGGATTCGATTTTGGTGTAGGGTTTTTCGAAGAGTGTTTCAACCAGCTCCTTTGAGTAAATCACCGGAAGTTCCTGCTTCACTTTTTCCATGGTGACGTCCATGAGATTCTTTATCTCGAGAATCCTGTCAATGGTCTGAAGAGCCGTCTCCTCCACGCCCTGGAGCAGGTAGAGGACCCAGCTTTCCCAGTCGCCCTTCTCTGTGACGTTTCTGAGAAGCAGATAATATGCGGCCTTTTTCCTTATGATGTAGCTGCTGAGGTAAAGAACAGGAAGATCTAGGAGACCCCTGTTCGCCAGATAAAGCACGTTTATGATCCTGCCGGTCCTGCCGTTGCCGTCGAAGAACGGGTGAATCGCCTCGAACTGGTAGTGGGAGACCGCCATTTTCACAAGAGGATCAAAGTCGCAGAAGGTTTCGTCGTTAAGGAAGCTTTCGAGGTTCTTCAGTTTCTCGCGGATGATCATTTCGCCTTCCGGGGGGGTATAGACGACCTCGCCTGTTTTTCTGCTCTGCACCTTCGTTCCGGGTTCATTTCTGATCCCTTCCTCGGATTGTTT
>JBAZRS010000066.1:0-14215 GCA_041662825.1 Victivallales bacterium
CCCCGAGCCTCTTAAGGTATTCGTGGTTGCGGGCTGATGCGGTGCCAATGACATGGGCGCCCCTCCATCTCGCAAGCTGCACGGCGTAAGTGCCTACTCCGCCGGCCGCGGCGTGGATGAGAACCTTCTGCCCCGGCAAAAGCCGGGCGGTATCGAACAGCACCTGCCAGGCGGTAAGCGCCGCAAGCGGAATTGCGGCGGCGTGGATGTGGTCAGCTGATTTAGGCTTGATCGCCACTTCGGACTCCCTGACCGTTATATATTCCGCATAAGCTCCGTCCCGGGCAAGATCCGGGTGGCTGAAAACCTCGTCATTCACCTTAATCTGGGTCACACCGGCTCCGACAGATTCCACAACCCCGGACAGATCCCAGCCAAGTATGAGCGGCAGCTTGTTCTGAAGCATCTCCCTGAGGTACCCTTCGCGGATTTTCCAGTCGACAGGATTCACCGCTGCGGCATGAACCCGGACAAGCAGCTCGCCTGCATCCGGACGCGGACACGGCGCATCCTCGTAGATAAGCTCCTCAGAACCGTCATATGAATGAATCCGCACCGACTTCATGGTCTTCCTGGTCTTCATCACATATCCTTTCCATAGGACGGTTTACGGATTTGAGCATGGCACCCCTCCACCTCACCGCCTGATTCACCGGAACAGCAATCTTAATGAAGGGAAAATATCGTCCTGCGCGTAGATTTTATATGGGGTAAATCCCTACCTTCATATGGGGTATAACCCTACCTCGCATGGTAATCATAAATTCGCTTTGTAGCTTATTAACAGAAACTGGAATCCCGAACAGAGGCGTATAAAACGGAACAATGGGAGGAACGCAATGAATCCCGCAAAGGATATTTACAGGCCGTCCCTGGCCCTGCTGACCGATCTTTACGGGCTTACAATGGCATACGCCTACTGGAAATCCGGCAGGGCGGAAGACAGGGCGGTCTTCCACCTTTCATTCCGTTCCCAGCCGTTCGGCGGCGGCTACACCGTGTGCTGCGGGCTTTCCTACATCATTGACTTCCTCACATCCCTCAAATTCGAACCCTCCGACCTCGATTATCTGCGAACATTGCCGGGAAATGACGGCTCACCGTTATTTGAAGAGGAATTCATCCGCCACCTGTCAAACCTGAAATTCGATCTGGACATAGATGCGGTAAGGGAGGGCACTGTTGTCTTCCCGCATGAGCCGCTTGTGCGCGTGACAGGCCCGCTCCTCCTCTGCCAGCTGATGGAGACCCCCTTCCTCAATTTCATCAATTTCCAGAGCCTTGTCGCAACAAAGGCGGCGCGCATCTGCCAGGCCTGCAAAGGCGAACCGGTCCTGGAGTTCGGGGCCCGGCGCGCACAGGGGATCGACGGGGCGATTACCGCGGCCCGCGCAGCCTTCATAGGCGGCTGCGCCGCGACATCCAATGTCCTAGCAGGCAGACTCCTGGGCATTCCCGTGAAGGGGACATTCGCACACAGCTGGGTCATGGCTTTCGACAGCGAGCCAGAAGCCTTTGAAGCCTATGCCCGGGCGATGCCGAACAACTGCGTGTTCCTTGTGGACACATATGACAGCATTGCAGGAGTAAAAAACGCCATAAGCACAGGGCTAGAACTCCGCAAACACGGCCATGAAATCATCGGAATCCGACTCGATTCGGGAGACCTTGCGCAGCTGAGCACAGAGGCGCGGGAACTTCTGGATGACGCCGGTTTCGGCGACGCAGCCATAATCGCAACCAACGATCTCGACGAGAACACCATATCAGGACTGAAGGAACAGGGCGCGGCCGTTTCCACCTGGGGGGTCGGCACAAGATTAGTCACCGCCTATGATCAGCCCGCCCTTGACGGAATTTACAAGCTTGGCGCAATCAGGCGCAGCGGAGAAGGCTGGAAATACAAGGTCAAGCTCTCGGAACAGCCAGTAAAAACCTCCACGCCGGGAATATTGCAAATCCGGCGATACTGCAGTTCCTCAGGCTATGTCGGCGACATGGTCTACGACATTGAACTCGGGCTCCCGCACGATCCGGCATTCATAGATTCCGCCTACCCGTGCCAGCGGAGGGAAATCTCTTCAGACCTTGATCACGAGGATCTCCTGACACCCGTATTCCGCGCCGGAAAACTCGTTTACACCCCCCCCTCGCTTGAGGAGACACGGAACCGCTGCACGACACAGCTCGCGCATCTCCATCCCAGATTCCGCCGTCAGATGGACCCCCACGCCTATCCGTGCGGTTTGGAGGAAAATCTTTTCATGCTGAAGGAAAGTCTGATTCTGGAAGCCCGCAGGCAGATTAAAACGGAAAAAACAAAAGAACAGCCCTGGTCGCCTTTGGCGCCGCCTGTGGAGCCTGTCGGACTTAGAAATGGGCGTGACTGCGGGCGATTTTGCTTGTAGTAGCGCATGTTTGCGCGTTATTCTTGGTTTTCAGGTTCTAAAAAGAACGCTCGAACACGAGCTACTACCAGCATGAAATCCTAAGTCCGACAGGCTCCTGTGGCGGGTAAACCCTCACGGGCTTAACTGCCAACGAATACGAATCTTTGGTTTGTCGGCAGTTAATCCGCCTCAGGCGGATTAATGCCGCAAGGCATGTTCTTGAATTCTTTGTCTTTGTTTTGATATTGGCATTCGCTATCCGAAAGGAGGAAACCATGAAAAAGGCGCTTCTCATAGTTGACGTTCAGAACGACTTCCTCCCCGGCGGTGCTCTTCCGGTGCCCGATGGCGACGCAGTGATTCCGGTTGCCAACCTCGCAATGCCCCTCTTTGAAATAGTCCTCGCAACACAGGACTGGCATCCAGCCAATCACGGCTCTTTCGCCAGTCGGCATCCCGGACATAAAACCGGCGATGAGGTTTTCCTGGACGGACTGCAGCTGACTCTCTGGCCCGACCACTGCGTACAGAACACGCACGGCGCGGATTTCGCAACGGAACTGAACCGCAGACCGATCCTTCAGGTTTTCCGGAAAGGAACCGAGAAGGATTCCGACAGTTACAGCGGGTTCTATGACAATGCCCACCGCAAATCAACCGGCCTTGCGGAATATCTCTGGGCGAGTGATGTCATGGAAATAACAATCGTAGGACTTACTACCGATTACTGCGTCAATTTCACATCAACCGACGCCCGCGCCCTCGGACTGAAGACCACAGTCATACTCGAGGGTGTCCGCGGCGTGGAGCTCAAACCGGGAGACTGCGCAAAAGCGCTGGACAGGATGCGCTCCACCGGCGTTCTGCTCCAGAGCATATCGGAGCTGGAATGAAGGAATAGTGTATTTTGGGATTACTGGATTATTGGGCAATGTGATAAAAATAGAGGCTAAAAGATAAGCCGGAAAAATACTGCATATCCAATAGTTCACAGCTCCTAGCAAGCAAATATGATCTTTCAGTTAACAGCCGCCAACTGTTAATGCAACAATCCATTAATTCGCCTAAGGCGAATTAATCCAATCATCCATGGGCCCCCTCATCCCGGGAACTTCGAATTCATCAGTCTTGCACCGAGCAGGCCAAGCATCAAGGTGCACAGGAAACACAGGAAGACGAGAATCAGGCTTCCTGTCAGCACGGACTTGGAAACGGGCTGGCATAACAGCAGAAACAGGTTCGCAAACGACAGGATGAGAAACAAACTGCCTATGCATATTTTCTTCTTGAGGATGGGCGTTGTCACTTTCCTGAAACGGGTCTTGCCGTCAAACAGACCAGCGGCTATTGAGGCGGCCACCGTTATCGGCAGGCAGAATGAAAGAGTTTTAAGGGTCGCGAGAAGGGTGGACTGGAGGCTTCCGGAAATACTCAGGCAGAGTATTACGAGAACAAGGCTCGTAAACGTGAACGCCTGCGGGAAATGCACAAATATCGGATGAATGTCCAGAAACAAAACCACTCTCCGGTAAAACGATATCTTCTCCACATAAGGCTCGAACATTTTTGCGGCGACACCGCAGGCCGGACACTTGTCCCTCAGCTGATTCTTCCCCATCACATAACCGCAGGATTTGCATACCACCTGCTCACTGGGCACAAAAAATTCAATGATGTTCATGAGATCGCCTCCTGTTCCAAAACGTTTGTTAAATTTTGCTAAAATACTACTATAAAGCAAGCCAACAGCCCCAGTCATCCGACGGGGTAAAAGTACCGTGGTTTACCCGCCTCCGGCGGCGCCATAGGCGACCAGGGCTGCAGCAAACTCCCAAATGTAGCCGCGTCACTCCGCTGACGCGTCTTTTTCCCAATTAATGTTATCCGATATGAATTGCTCTTAATTAAGGCACTTTTTGAGGGTAGCGCGGGTCTATCTGACCCGCGTCTTTCGGGTCATCCGCCGCAGCGGACGAGTTACTTCTAATGAAACCCTTAACTAAGCACCGTTCCTATCCGCCATCACTACAGTCTTATGGCGGAATATCCGGTACACAAACACAGTATATGCGATTATCGACGCCATTCCAATCAATGAGGAAAAAACCACTATCTTCAAAGTGTTCAACGGCGCAGAGCTGTTATAGACTGTCATGGCGGCAGTTCCGTTGCCTGCAGGATTGCCGAAATTCGGGAACATTGCGCCCGCCGCGATCAGCCAGATTCCGCCCATTGCCAGCGCCGTAAGCCCGAACATGTGCTTTTCCCTTTCAGAGTTTCGCGAGAAACGATATGCGAGAGCACCGGCAAAAGTCATAAATGCTCCGATCAGCGCCAGCGGCTGTGCGCAAATCCCCGGTTTCCGGAAATATAGAAGTATGAGGCTTGTGACGAAAAGGATCAGGAAGATTGTTCCGAGCCTCTTCGCATAACCCGTCAGGCGGTCTTTCAGGACACCGTCGGTTTTGCGGACTAGATAAGAGAATGTGTGCATGAGCATCATGAGCACCCAAGCCGTTGCGAAAACAACGGGGAGAGGCTGAAGCAGATATCCGATTTCCATCCGGGGAATTCCAGTCTCGTCTGAAGGGAGTCCGGACACTATGAGGGAAAGGAAGAATATCCCCGCAGAAGATGCGAGGAAGCTGGAAACGGAAAACACTGTAAGGGCAAACCTGGATATGTTTTTACCGCTATAGGAGAAGTCAAGTGAAACCGCCCTGCAGATGAAACATATAATGATGAAAAGGAAAGGCAGGTAAAACGCCGGAAGAAGCTTGGAGTAGGCGCCGGGAAAGCCTGCAAAAAGAGTGGAAACGGCGATGACAAGCCACACTTCATTGCCGTCCCAGAACGGGGAGATGGAGTTCAGGAGGGTTTTCTTCTCGTCATCGCTTTCGGTGATGAAGCCTATCATTACGCCCAGCCCTAGATCAAATCCGTCCAGAATTGAATACATGAAAAACATAAAGAACATGCACGAAAAACACAAGACCTGCCAGAATGCAAGTGAATCCATGTTCAAATTCCTTAGTCTATATTAAGGTTAAATCTTGTGCTTTCAGCCCAAGATAATATTCCTGATTCATCTGAAATTCCAAATCCCAATATCCAAATCACAAACAATTTCAAATTTTCAAAATCCAAACAAAGATAAATTTAAAAACATGCCTTGCGGCATTAACTACGAACTAATAAAAAACAATTGGAATTTTGTTGGTAGTTAAGCCCGCAAGGGCTGTTCTTCTATTTTCTATATTTACATATTTGTTTGGATTTTTCTTTTTTAATTCTTGTTTGGAAACTGGATTTTGAAACTTGGAATTTATTTGGTCTTAACTTTGGGTTGCGCTCTCTTCCGGTTCTTGAGGGCCCTTTTTAACTGCTGAAATGAACTTTTTCGTAAAAAGCACGGACAGTAGAACATAAAAACAGAAAATGAATGCGAGGGAAATCGCCGCATGTTCGGGGGGAATCGTAGTGGTTGAGGCGTCGCTTGTTTTCAGAACCTTATAAATAGTCCATGGCTGCCTTCCAATCTCTGAACCGATCCAGCCGAGTTCATTGGCGATATAGGAAAGAGGAATCGTCCATAACAGGATGAGCAGAAACCATCTTGACTCGAAAAGCTTCCTCTTTAAAACCAGGAATCCGCCGATCAGGCTGATTACAATCAGGAGCGCCCCGCACATCACCATCAGGTGAAACGTGGTGAAGATCACATTTACAGGAGGCCATTCTTCTCGGGGATATTCCTCCAGGCCTTTGACCTCCGAAGTGAAGCTGCCGGTTTCGAGAAAGCTCAGCATGTAAGGCAGACCGATGGCGAAATGTATCTTCATGTTTTTCTCATCCGGTATCCCGAATGCATAAAGGGTTGCGCCTTTGGTCGTATGGAAAATCCCCTCATATGCCGCATCCTTCACCGGATTATGTTTCAGGACACCCATGATATGGGCATGTCCGAGCCCGGCCTGGAGAATAGAGAAAACCATGAAATGAATTATGACCAGCGGCAGAATGGCCCTCGATAACGCAACATGCCGGTTTTTCAGAAGATAATATGCGGCAAGCGCCGCTGTGAGCGCTGTCCCCGTGATCCAAGAAGCCAGTGTCACATGAATGACCCGAATGATTGTGGTCGGATTGAAAATTGCATGAAAGAAGCTGGTCAGGATTATCTTTCCGTTCTCAACCGCGAAGCCGTCGGGTGTCTGCATCCAGGAATTCGCCGAGACGATCCAGAAAGCCGAAAGATGAGAGCCGATGAAAACCATCAATGCAGAGATCCAGTAAAGTGATTTTGACACTTTGCTCCGGCCAAAAACCAGAACGGCAACAAAGACCGCTTCAAGTGCAAATGCAGTAAGGCTTTCAAGGGTGAGTTGAATCCCGAACACCGGTCCCGCAATCACCGAGAAACGCGACCAGTTTGCGCCGAACGCGAAAGGCATCATGAATCCGGTCACCACGCCGAAAGTGAAAATCACGGCAAGAAGCCTAACCAGGAAATCCGTGATCCGCCGGTACATGTCCTCTTTTTTGAAAACATGGAGGGATTCAAAGGCAAGGATGTAAAGCGTCAGTCCCAAGGTGGAGACTGCGAAAAGGTAGTGAAACCCTATCGTGAAACCGAACTGGATACGGGATAAGGTTGTGAAATCCATCTTATCTCCTAAAATGTAACACAGGTATCTTTCCTGTGATATTGATTTTACCGGCTTCTCCGGAGCATAATCTCTTTTTAACTATAGCGACTATTGCGTCTTTAGCGTTATTTTTTTTAACGCAAGAGGCGCAAAGGGCGCAAACGTGTAAAAATGCAATTTCATATACGATTATATTATTTATTGAATATAGGGTTTGGAATATTCATTGTCAAAACATCGTCAGCGAATCACCAGGAACAGCACACAGAACAGATTCATTCCGGTCGCACTGACGGCATTCATGCGCATAGCGTGCTCGTAGTCGGCGTTTTTTTCATCCTTGAGTACAAGCTTGAACCAATGGAGCAGATAAAAGGCGGTATGCAGCTGCAGGACTGCAAAAAGCAATGGCAGCACCGCTTTGCCCAAGTCTGCAAGGAGCCAGCAGAAACCTACGGCTGAAATCAGCAGGATCAGTCCGCTGACAATGAAAGTGCCCCTGATTCCCAGGAGCATGCTGATGGTCGTGTCGCCGCGTTGCCCGTCCGCCTCATGCTGATATATCTGGGTAAGCGGATAAGAGCCCATCACTATCAGGCTGATCAGAAGCGATGCAAAGGCGACATGGACAGGAGGCATAAAGAAAACACTTTTCCCCTGAATTGCGAAATACGCAACAAGAAAAACAAAGCCCCCCTGGACAATGCCGGTACCCAGCCAGCTTAAAACCGGTCTTTTCTTCAATCTGATTTTGTCATGGCTGTAAATCTTGGAACAGATTCCATAGAAAAGGACTGCGGCCGCAAACTGCCAGGAGAGAAAACAGCCGCAAATCACCGCCAGGCAGTCAAGCATCAGCGAAACGGGGAGAAGTTCCCTGTCAACTGCCGGAGGATTTTTAAGTCCCCCGATACTGCCCGTGTCCCTGTCATAATATGAATTGAACGCATTGCTGGCGGGATAGAGCAGGAAATGGATGACCAAAAAAGCCAGGGTGAACCTTGTCAAATTCATATCGTCGGCGAAGCATGCCGCCATAAGGAAGACCGGCATAAGGAACCATGAGAACGGAATCCTCAGATGCATAAGTGTAGATTTCGTCATATCCCGCTCCGAGTGATCACAAAGGAATAGTCTAAAATCCCCTCATCCTGATATCCGGGACTTTCCCGTAGAGCTGGATGTAAAGCAGCCGGGTATTGGTGGCTACGGGGTCGGCGAATACGGCCGCTTTGACAAGGCGCGCCGCCTGATCGATATGGCCGTTGTCGAGGAATTTCTTGGCGTCCTTGGTCCATTTCACGGCATTCTTCGAATCCTCGGGCGAGATCACCTTGAAGACAATGAATTTATTGCTGATGAATTTGAGCTCCGGAGGCGGCTCAACTTCGTAGAAGCACCTCAGCTTCTCACGTTCCTGCGGCATGAACATGCGGTTGACCGGAGAATCACCTTCAAGCTTCAGGGCGGCCGCGCAATAGCGTGAACTGTATATCCCCATGTCTCCGGCATGCCCCCTGTCGAAAACATAATATCTCGCACCGTTGTCGGCGCAGAACTTGCTGAAGCTCCTTTCATTCCCGTGGAATATCTCGTTGATGTATTTTTCAACTTTGGCGCGTGTCTGTCCGAGCTCGAATTTCGGCTGGAGTATTATTGCACCGCCGCAATAAGCCTTCAGGAGAGGCGAAACAGTGAAATCGGCAAGGAAAACTTCGTTTTCAACACCTTCGGCCCTGAACCACTGTATCAGGCCGGCCGTTTCGGGAAGATAATATCCGTCGTAGTTCCTGACCATGGACAGGGACTGGGAGAACTCGGTGAAAAGTATCAGCCCCAGAAATGCGAATACCGCAGATTTCTCGAGTTTTGTAACAGACGACCGGGAAATGTATTTTCTGGCAAGGAAGACTGACAATACGCCGCCGCCAATGAAAAATGCCGGAAGCACCACGAACAGGGTGAGGAACTTGCTCGCAACAAAGAAATTTCCCCTGAAAAACAAAGCCGAAAGAATCGAGAGTGCAACCATTACCACCAAGCCGCCCCATATGAAAGTGAACTGAAGCCTGTGACTTTTCAAATTGCGCATCCAATCATGAAAAAGCAGGGGCAGCAGTACGCCTAGGAAAAGTATTGCAAAGGCATGATACCTTACGACAAATATGAAGGCGGTGAAATAGAACACAGTCATGAACAGCGGAAAATAAAGCCTAGGCATGTCCATGCCGAAAATGCGTCTCCTGTTTCTCATGGAAAACACCGCCATGATCATGAGAAGCGGGACTGCGTAAATCGCGAGCGGGAAAAACTGCCTAATGATCAGCCTGTCCGCCGAGTGCATCGCCGGAGTCCACAGTATTCTCGAGTCAAAGTCCAGGAGAAGGGGATTCGCGGGCTTCACATTCAGATAATGCAGTTTCGCCAGGAAAAGCCTTCCGAAATGCCCGTAGCTGTCCGAAAAACTGCTTATGCGGCTGACCGTCCACCATAATGCAAGTGTCAATACGAGGGAGACCGCCATTACGACAAGCCTATTCCTGTATGAGCTCCTGAACTTCGGGATCGAAGCAACTAGAATCATCGGGATTACGCAGAGCACAAGGGGGGAAAAGACAAGCCTGTGCACCCTGTGATAAGGAATCAGGACGGCCGCGAGAAGGACTGCGGCATAAATAACCGCCCAGAGTTTAATCCTCTTCAGGTTTGTCTTGCCTCCGCAAATTATCCGTACGATTTCAGAAAGCCCCCATATCCCGAAACATATCTGGCACATGTCCCATGTCGCCATCGCAAAAAAAGCGGTGACTCCCAGAAGGACAAGCTTCTTATTTGAGGGCCTTCCAAGGTACCAATAGCCTACAACAAAGACCGACATGAGAATCGGCATGCAGAACTCGCCCCTGACAATGTCCTGCCCCGTGTACCGCGCAATCGCAGCCGGCGCCACACAAGTCAGGATTCCGCCGGCAAGGGCGAAAACCCAGGGACAGCGCATCACTATGAGGAAAAGGAAAATCAGAGCTGGTACGGTGCTCGCCCATAAGCGCAGCTGCAGACGCGCCCAGTTTGTAAAATAGGGATTATCCTCGTAAGTCTGAACTTCCGGACTCAGCTTTGGAAAAGGGAATATCATATTCCTCAGCCTGTATCCGTAGCCGAGGAAATATTCCATCCCGACAGTATCCTGCTCGCAGACCCTTACATTTCCGCTGGCGGGAAGACGCCTGTCATATTTCGGGATTCCCCTGCCTGACGCCACATCACTGGCATAGGAATACATGATCGCGCTTTCAATGAAGAAGGGAATGAAGGTTCCCGTCTTCGGCTGGGGCATATCCTTGTAACAGGCGGCGATCCTCGCCTCCTCCCTGTCGAAGATAAAAGTCCTCATTGAAAATGAAAAAATAAAAATGCAGAGGAAGAGGAGGAAAATAAAAAGCCTCCCCGATTTTATCTCAAAAGGTCTTGTTGATTTTAACATTCCTGTCTTTCCTAAATTAGGCGTCCAAGGGCCGCAACTTTTGAACAATCGAATATCGAACATTCGAATATCGAATTACGAAGTAAATATAATCTGAACGTATAGTGGAGTGGATTTTTGATTTACGAGCGTGACAACGCTCCATGGAGTGCGGTAATTTATTACCGCCTTGTTTCGTGAAATTTATTTCACGGCATTTATATAGGACGGAATAAATTCCGTCGTTAAAGGCGGCAATGAATTGCCGCACTCCAAGTGCGAATTTCGCAATTCGCAGAAGATGAAGTTCTGAAAATTGGATATTCATAAACTTTGAAATTCCTTAACGTTGAATCAGGCGACCTAAGGCCTATGCAGCTTTTTTAAAAGCAAAAATTCCCGTTTCGGGAATTTTTTTCAGTTGAACGGGTTCTCCGTGCAATAGCGAACCGATTTAGGCTGATTGTAATAGATGTTGCACGGGCATACGCCGAGAGTGCGGAGCGCATCATATAGAACTTTGCCCGAATGTTTGAACGCGATCGCACCGTGATGCGGGAATCTCTGCTGGATCAGGACATGCCGGTAGAAACGCCCCATTTCCTTCACTGCGAAAATCCCGATTCCCCCGAACGACTTCGGATCTACGTCCAACACTTCGCCTTCGGCCACGTAGGACTTCAATGTCGCATCGGCGGTAGACTGCAACCTGAAAAGCGTGATATCGCCGGGCTTGATTCTTCCTTCAAGCGTACCCCTTGTGATGTCCGGACTCTTCCCGGATTCCATGAGCCTGTGCATGATGAACTGGTATTTCAGGCTGCAGTCCGCAAGGCATTCCGTGCATGTGTTGCCGCAGTGGAAGCCCATGAAAAGATCGTTCAACCCGTAATCCCCGACCTTCTTCCCGGCTTTCTCATACATGTCGCGCGGAACAGTGTTGTTGATGTCGAGGAGGGTCGCAGGATGCTCTGTCGCACATGTCGCCATGTATTCGCTCAGGGCACCGTATATGTCCACTTCGCATGATATTGGAATTCCCCTTGAGGCGAAACGCGAATTGATGTAGCAGGGTACAAACCCGAAATATTTCTCAAACGACGGCCAGCACTTGTTCGCGAATACGCCGTAGGTCGAGGCGCCCAGATTGTCGGACATGAACTTCGTGAGGGCGACCTCATACTGTGCGAGTTTCGCAAGAAGGTCCGGATAGGCATTGCCCTTTCCAAGCTCGCGCGCCATGTCGGCGGCGACTTTCTTTATTTCCGGGCTTCCTTCCGCGCTGCGGAAAATGTCATATAGGTCAAGCTCGCTGTTCTCCATGATCTCGACCCCGAGGTCGTAGAGCGGCTTGATCGGCGCGTTGCATGCGAGGAAGTCCTGGGGGCGCGGCCCGAAGGAGAAGATCTTGAGTTTCCTCATGGCGACGACAATTCTCGCAACCGGAATGAACCCGCTGATCATGTCCGCCACTTCATCCGCGGTTCCAACCGGATATTCGGGGATGTAAGCGTTGATTTTGCGGAGGCCGAGATTGTATGATGCGTTCAGCATTCCACAGTAGGCGTCGCCCCTGCCGTTGATCAGGTTGTTGCCGGTTTCTTCAGCCGCAGCTACAAACATCACGGGCCCGTGGAATTTCTGCGCGATGATTGTCGAAGGGCCTTCCGGCCCGAAATTCCCGAGATACACAACGAGCGCATTGACTTTGAGTTTTGCAATTTCCTCAAGCGCCTTAAGGGCGTCGGTCTCCTTTTCGACCACTGTGGAAATGTCGGCAACCGCAATTCCCTTCTTGGTGCACGCCTTCAGGACTTCAGACTTGCGCTTCCTGGAGAGTTCGATGGGAAAACAGTCCCTGCTGACGGCCACGATTCCAAGTTTTATTTCCGGTACGTTGTTCATTCTTTACTCCCTTTATTTTTAAGTAGGACGGGCTTTCCAGCCCGTTATATCTTATGGACTTAACCGGCTATGCCGGAGCTTAATCTCTTTTTAACTATAGCGACTATTGCGTCTTTAGCGTTAATTTTCTTAACGCAAGAGGCGCAAAGGGCGCAAACGTGTTAAAATACAATTTCCCATACTATTAAATGCAAAGTCGGGCTGGAAAGCCCGACCTACTTCTGTCCGTAATACGAATTCTTCCCGTGCTTGCGCTGATAATGTTTTTCAATGAGGGCCTTCTTCAGCTGCGGAACTTTCGGGTTTATGGAGATGCTCAGATAAGCCATCTTCGCAAGCTCCTCCAGGACAGCGCTGTTGTAGACGGCTTTCTCCGGAGTAGAGCCCCAGGTGAAGGGGCCGTGACACGCCACAAGCACCATCTCGACTTCCCTGTATGAACGTTTTTTAAACGCGTTCAGGATCTGCTGTCCGGTCTGCTCCTCGTAATCGCCCTTGATCATAGTGTCGCTCATGACTTCCGTGCACGGCACGGCCTCGACCAGATGATCCGCATGTGTCGTGCCCAGGATCGGCACCGGCTTCATCGCCTGCGCCCAGGCTACGGCGTACGTCGAGTGGGTGTGAGCAACGCCTCCTATTTCGGGAAAATTCCTGTACAGGACAGTGTGAGTTTTCGTGTCGGAGGATGGACGGAGTTTTCCTTCGACAACGTTGTTGTCAAGGTCGACCACGACCATGTCCGCTGGTTTCAGCTTCCCGTAGGGGACGCCGCTGGGCTTTATAGCGAAAACGCCATTTTTACGGTCGATCGCGCTGACATTCCCGAACGTATAAATGGCGAGTCCCAGTTTAGGGATCTCCATGTTGCTCAACCACGCCTGTTCTTTGAGGGTATTATACTTCACACTCATGCTGTAAGTTCCTAAATTAAATACATTTGGTCAGACGGATATCCTGTCTTTCATATTCTTTGGGTTCCTGTGCAGATTCATCACCGCCAAAATGAGGATTTCATTTCCTTCAACGGAATAAATTATCCCATATGGGAATCTGTTGACAAGACAACGCCTACAGATTTTTGAAATACTCGTCCATGCTTGAGGATGTTCAAGAATCCTAATCACAGCATGGTGAACTTCCATGGAAAAATCTGTTCCAAGCCCATTCTGCCAGTGTTCGTAATAATCGGTGGACTCGACAAGATCATTTTCCGCTGCGGGGAGAAATCTGTAGTTCATTTCTTTAGCCGATGCTGGATTTTCCTAAAAACTTCATCTCCTGGGATGGCCTTTACTTTACCTTCCTTATATTCCCGATATCTTTTTTCGGCTTCGTCTATCCAAGCCTTTTCGATTGTCTTGTCGATGGGAGTGACACTTTGCAGAAGTTTATCTATCAATAGAAGTCTTTCCTCGGAAGGAAGATCTAATACTTCTCCATATATCTTTTCAGCTAAAATTGTCATATGCCTCACCCTAAGCTGATAGGAATTTTGATTTTTACGATGTCGGAAAATAATCCTGAATTGGCGAAGAATCAAGGAATTCACCCCATAATCAGCCTTTTTCCCGTTCCGCAGTAAACCTCCGGAACAGGAAAAAGGCAAATGCCCGAAACTTCATCTTCCAGGCCAACTTCAAGCCGAAGGACATCTACAAACAGGTCGAAAAGAAAGGAGAATAGGTCCCCATCATGCAGATCGTTCCACTTCGGAATTTATTCTCGACACAACTTCCTTGATCATTTTAGTTATGGCGTCGTTATGAGGGATAAGATCCTTGGCGGACATGTGGTTTTTTCCCTTT
>JBAZRS010000067.1:0-7880 GCA_041662825.1 Victivallales bacterium
ATTTCACGGCATTCATATAGGACGGAATAAATTCCGTCGTTAAAGGCGGCAATGAATTGCCGCACTCCAAGTGCGAATTTCGCAATTCGCAGAAGATGAAGTTCTGAAAATTGGATATTCATGAACTTTGAAATTCCTATACGTTAAATTGGGCGGCCAAGGGCCGCAACCCTGAATATCCAATGTCCAAGTATAAATTATTTTGAATTCAACTCCGGTGGAAATTGGAAATTGAGTGCTGGATATTGGTTGTTCCCTATACGTAAATTCCTGTCCTTGGAACGGGAGAGACGCCCAAAAACACAGGCAAGATGCCTGTGCTACATTTAAATTCCAATCAAATCTATTCTGCAAATTTCGCAGACATTGAACTTATGCTCTACCGGTGACTTCTGTTCCTAAATGAAGGATAGCACACATAATTATATTCTTTAGAATAAATCCTGAAGTGATACTCCGTTTTAAATAATCTAATCCCTTTTTTGAGTTTCTGCAAAACAGGCATAGAACATCCATCAACAAAGCTCAGTCCGGTTCATGATTGTTTTTCATTCAAATAAATTCCTTCAGGATTTATTTGAATGAAAAATATCTATGGCAATTAATATGACAAATTAATTATTTATACTCTTGACTTGTTCATTTGATTGTGATATAATCGAAAACTTAGACGACAAATATGTCAAGACGGGCTTAGCCCGCAAACCAAATCCGAAGCACGAAATCCGAAATTCGAAACAATAAAACAGAAAATCCAAATGTTTTAAAATTTTGAAACTTCGAATTTGAATTTTGTTTCGGATTTCGATATTCGGATTTAGAGTTTTAAATATTGCATATTCTTAAGCACTGGGCGGATCAAATTTATGAGCATCAATGAAGTGGCAAAAAAGGCGGGCGTTTCGTTTTCCACAGTGGCGCGGGTGATCAACCGTCATCCGCTTGTTGCCGAGGAGACAGTCGAGAAGGTCCGCAAGGCTATGAAGGAGTTGAATTATGTTCCGCCGACCCCGGCCAACCGCCGCGGGCCACGGACAGCCAGAAACCAGGGCTTCCGCACGCGCAACATCGCAAGTCTGCTGGTTTCCATGAGCAATGTCCACCTCCAGGCCATGACAGCTCCCGGGCCCTTGGCAGACGCCCTGACTAAACACGGGCTGAACCTGATTTATGTCCCCATGCAGGATCCGTCCAAGCTTCCCTCCATCATCGCGCTCAAGCACGTGGACGGAGTCATCGTCCAGGGAATGGAGCCTGTCGGAAAAGCGGATGAGTCCCTGCGCATGCTTCCGGCGGAGTGGATGATGACCAGACGAAGCAATACTTACTGGAGCGATTATGTCCAACCGGACAATGAGGCTAACGGACGTATGGCCGCACAGCACCTCCTGTCACTGGGACACCGGCGTCTGGGCCTGATAAACCTGCAGCCGAATTATCCGGCGTTCAGTCCCCGCTGCAAGGCGTTCACCGACTTTGCCCGCAGTCAGGGGGTAAGCGTCAAGACACCGCAGGTGGAATCCGTGGATCCCTCGCCTATTCTTAAAATAGACGGGATACAGGGACTTGTTGAAAAACAGGTACGGGATCTGCTTGATGCCAAACCAAGACCTACGGGGATTTACGTAACTTACGAGTTCCCCTTGGGCACCGTATATCGGGAGCTTCAGAAGCGAGGGCTGAAGGTGGGAAAAGATCTGGATCTCATTGTGGGCGACTCTGTCAGGACAGATCTGTTCCATCCGCCGCCAAGCTCCATCGACGTGCAGATTCCGCTGATTGCCGAGCGCGCGGTGGAGCAGCTTATTTGGAGAATCAGGCATCCGGATGCGCCGGGTCCGGTCGGCACGACAATTCCGCCGGTGCTGGTGATTCCAGACGAAAGCCGTAAAGACGGAACCCATTTATAACCACGAAACACACGAATTACACGAAAATAATAAATTTATCAGAAATGATGATAATTATAATGACAATTAATGCTTATATAGAAAGGCTCTGAGCATGATTCTGGGACTGCATCCTCTTGACGTTGCCGTGATAGTCATGGCTTTTTTCGCCGTGATCGCTGTCGGCGTCTGGGTGTCGCGCGGCGTCAAGCACAAGACGGATTTTTTTGTTGGCGGCCGAAAACTTGGGTCGGTCCTCCAGTTTTTCCTGAACTTCGGTACGATGACCGACTCGAACGGCGCACCAATGGTGGTCACAGGCGTCTACAGCCAGGGCGCCTCTGGGATGTGGGTGCCTTTCCAGCCAATCTTCTCGACTCCTTTCTACTGGTTCAGTGCGGTCTGGGGCCGTCGCACCCGTCTGATTACAGGTCCGGATCAGTTCATCGAGCGTTTCAACTCGCGCAAACTGGCCATCGCCATGGCCTGGTGGGGGATCATCACATCGATCCTCGGCGGTGGACTGGGCAATATAGTCTCATACAAGGTGGCTGCCGCCATGTTTGTGAAGCCGGAGTCGGCGTATAATGTAACGGAAGAGAGGCTGATCGGCGATTACCGTGAATACCAAGAGGACAGCAAGGCCTTTGTCGCCGGCACACTTCCTGCAAAGAAAAAGATTAGGTTTGAGGAACTTTCCGCCAGATATAAAAATGGAACATTGCCGTCTTTTATTTCATATATTAATCCTCTCCCCTTTTACATTATTTATACATTAGTGGTGATGATATACATCCTGCTGGGCGGGATCAAGGCCGCAGCCTATACCGACGCGATTCAGGGAGTCCTCATACTGGTCTTTTCAGTGCTGATGATTCCCGTCGGCCTGGCGAAAGTCGGCGGATTAAGCGGTTTGCACCAACGGGTACCGGAACATTTCTTCAACATCTTCGGTTCAGTCCAGCTCAGCGATTACACCTGGTACGCAATAGCGGCGTTTGTCCTCATGGGCACGATCACGTTGCTGGGCACGCCCGGCGGCTGCGGTTCGGCGACCGACGAAAGGGCAATGCGGATCGGCGTCCTAGGCGGTGCTTTTGCAAAGCGGGTGGTGATGATCGCCTGGATGTTCTGCGGCCTCCTGGCCGTGGCGATCCTCCCCGGTACAATTTCCGATCCCGACAATGCCTGGGGAACTCTGGCATATTCGCTGTTGGGACCAGGTCTGCTTGGACTGATGATTTCCGGAATCCTGCTCGGCCACATGCCCGGGGTCGGCGCTGGTGCCGTAAACTTTTCAGCAACCTTCACCCGCAATCTTTATGAGCCGCTTATCACCGGCCGCTCCGAACACCACTACATGATTGTGGCCAAATTGGCAGTGGTGGCGACCCTCGCACTGGGAGTTGTCGGAGCCATGCTGTTCAGCGGCATCCTCACACTTTTCACCACCATCGTTTCGATCGGCGCGTTTTTCGGAGCACTCGGACTTCTGATGCTTTTCTGGCGGCCGCTCACGGCTATGGCCGCAGGCAGCGGCTGGATAATCTGGATGATTTTCCTGATTGTCCTGCCATGGGGGCTTCCACATTTCCAAGGATTCCAGACGAATCCGAGGCTGACAGTACAGACACCTGCACGGACAATCATGGTCAAAACGCCTGCTACAAGCGACGACATAGCCGCAGGCCGGGCCATGAAAGTAGGGGAAGTCATTTTGCGTCCACAGGTTATTTCCCCTGTCCCTGTCTACTTCTCATCCGTGACCCGCACCAAGCCCGACGACCCGACCTCCACTCTTAAGGGTACTGGACGCTTCCACATTGAAATCTATGTGCTTTCAGTGCTGGGCGTTCCGGTGGAGTCGTTCAAAACATCCGGCCTCAACTGCAGCCGTTGGCTTGTGGATTCGATCGGGCCGTTTCTGCTCCTGATGGGCCTGACCATCCTGTTGCCGCGCCGCCATCGCCGTCACTCTTCGGCCGCAGTGGTGCCGTCGGAAGTCATTGATGTCGCAAAGCCGCATGAGGATGTCAGCCCCGATGAGGCGGCCCGGATCCGGGACATGACCGTTAACGGCATTGTAGACCCGGCATCCTACGCGGCAATCATCATGGAAGGCAACATATCACTGCTCTACCGTCCTGATGAAACCATCGAACAGGAAAAAGTCCGTATTGACCGGTATTACGCAAAACTCAAGACGCCTGTGGCGCCGACACCCGAGGCGGACGAAAAGGAACTGGTGAAAACGTTCACCGACCCGACCCGTTTCAATAAAAACAAGCTGTTCCCGAAAAGCAACTGGGAGTTCAACCGCTGGACTAAAATGGATGTAATCGGATTCGGCTCATGCTGGCTCATTGTGTTTGTGATTATGGGAATTCTCTGGCTGGCATTGAATGTGGGGAAGGTTTGAAGAAGTGCGTAAGTTCTAAAGTGCGTAAGTTCTGAAGTTTTGTTGGAGTTCACAGCGTGGCTTGATTTTTATTAAAACTTGGCAACGCGGACACTCGGTCACTTGGAAACTATAAATAAAATGGAAACATACAAAAGGGAGGATGACATGGAAAGCGAAAAGTCAAAAACTCAAAGTAGTAAAAGATTTTCCAAAGGAAAATATTTCACCCTCATCGAACTCCTCGTGGTAATCGCGATCATAGCCATTTTGGCGGGGATGCTGCTGCCGGCGCTGGGGAAAGCCAAGGAAAAGGCGAAGATTGCGTTATGTGGATCAAATCAGAAACAGATCGGCACCGCATTGCTGATTTATGTTGACGACTTCAACGGGAATTTCCCTATTAATAACAATGACGATTATGGGTCCACTAGCCAACGCTGTTCCTGGGACGACCGCCTGGGGATGGGCGCATACGACGGCCGCAATCTGTCCCAGAGTTTTGCAGCGGCGGGAGCTATCCTGCGTGGCGATTCAGGATCAACAAATCTCTACGAATGTCCCGGCGATGACTTTGGCGGGGCATATTGCGTGCGCAGCTATCAGTTGAACGGTTATAAAGACTATGGACATACTGCTGACGGAGGATTTGATGTCTGGGGCGGCGTTGCACCTGACTCCAGCAATTCAACTTTGAACATCGTCAAGGTACAAAATCCTTCCGCCATGTTTTCTCTTGCCGAGTTCCCCAACGATGGGGGAGCTTACAAGAATACTGTTAGCGGACGTCAATACGTCCTAGACTGTCCTTATGGGCAAATCCAATATGTGTTGAGCCGTGCCAGAAAACCGTTCCATGGCATTGGCAAATTCAATTATCTTTTCGTAGATGGACATGTGGAATATCTGCATAGCAGTGAAACAATGAAGAGCGACAGATCCGCACAATGGGCTACATGGAACAGCACGACCCGCAATCCCGGCAAGTACTGGACCCGAAACAGCTCGGATGATAATTGAAAATCAGTTATTAGTTATCGCTTATAAATGCCTCCTGACCTGTGTCTTGATTAAACTAGCGCGGGTCAGATAGACCCGAGTTGCTTCACCAGAAACCCTCAACACTAAAGGAAATTGAAAAAGTCATGGTCTTTAAGATAAATATTAACCGGATTGCGGGTTTCCTGACTGTTGCAATGGCGTACGTAATGACGGCCGGAGCCGCGTCAAAAGAGGATTACGCGCTGGAGACCCGGAAATTCCTGAGGGAAACCAACGAGGTGCCGCGTTCCACCGGGGCAACGAGGAATGTGCTTGACAAGGACAACACCGGCAGTTTCGGCCGTGGACAAATCACGATTGTCCGTTCGATGATCAGTGTTGGGCGCGAACTCAAGGATCAGGATCTTCTGGACCAGTCAAAACAGATAGTGCTCGCCTGCAACAAGGTTGTGGTGGATGGAGTGGACACACCGAAAAAGGAAACCATCGGACAGGTGGCCTTTGCGCTGTATGAACTCGTATTTGCCTACAGGCAGTTGAAGGGAATGGAAATGCTGACACCGGAAGAGACGGCGCGTACGGAAAAGATGCTGAAGGGTTGCGCCGGCTACTGGCTGAAAGAGCGTCCGACACAGGGCGAAGGCAATCTCGACATGCGATATGCGCTGGGAGTGGCTTCGGTCGCAAACACATTCCCGCAGGATCCCGGTGCACAGAACTGGAGAAAATGGAGCGAGCTGACGTTCTACAACATCCTGCGATTCCCCGAGTGCAATGGTGCTTACGAATCAACAAAATGGAACCAGAAATGTTCCCTGAAGAAAGAGGGAAATTCCTGGAAGTTCATTCCGGACGCAGAGCAACCGTCACCGATTTTTTCTCCGGGAATAGCCGAAAACTGCAACGGCTATGTTGGTGCGACGGTATTGACGTGGATATGTCTGGGTGAAGCTCTGGACAAACGCAAGGAAATGGCGATGCCGGAGGTCGAAGCCTGGCTGGATACGCTTTACGCGCAAATCATGCCTAACGGCATTCTGCCAGTCTATGGTGATTCCTCATGGGGGCCGCAACAGGAGTGGATTGGGATATTTGAATGGATGGGCAGGGTTTTCAAAAAACCGGAATATCGCCAGGCGGCTCAGAGAATGTTGGATTATGCCCGGCAGCAGAAGGTGATGCTTGGTGACACCTCGGAAGCGATTGAGTTTTCAGACGAGACGATTACGCCACAGGCCGCGCCTCGCGGTTCATCGCTTACCATGCGGCAGTCAGGTTATGGCAGGCGCATTCCAGACAAGATTATCCTGCGCGGAAACGGCGATGCCAAGTCGCAGCCTTATGTGTTTGTGCAGGCATTGCACGGCGGCGGGCACTCGCATCCGCACGGCGGAGCGATATCCGCATATGCATTGGGAGAGAGCGTGGTTCTGCACGATTTCGGCTACGATGCGACGGCTCCGGTTTTCCACGACATGTTCCTGGTGCGTTCACCAACTGTGGATTTCCTTGGCTTCACGGATTTCTTCAAAGATCCGAAGGGTTCGCTATTGTCAAAGATTGTTGAAGGCAAAGGCCGCTTGACCACGTTCTTCCCGGCAGCGGATCGTCAGAATACGGACGCAGAATGTTTGGACTTCATCAAGGTTGCATACGGACGGGTCGCGTACGACCTGGCCACGACAAACTGGGATGGAAGGAATTTTGCAGGACGCGGGTTTCGTCACACCCGCGAGTTGGCCTTGGAAAAGGACTCTGGCATCCTCGTGGTATTCGACAGCTTGGAATGTTTGAATAAGGGAGATCTTTCAGCAGGCCCTGTCTGGCATGCGCAGAAAGTGCTGGCGGAAAATGCGGACGGTTTCCTTATACAGGACGAAAACCCGGCGAATAATGTCAGGAACAATGTTTTTTACACCTGCCCGCCGCGTCCGGTCTGGATGGCCCTTGCAGGTTCCGGCAAGAATCTGAACAAGATCGAGAGAACCACCTGGCATTTCAAGGGACGAAGCGGTCGGGAAGAGGAGCCGCAGGACGAACATATTGTGCTGCGCTACACCGGACCGGGGGGCGCAGGCCAGACATTATCATTCCTGACAGTCTTTGCGCCGCAGCCCAAAGGAAGCGTCGAAATTCCAAAGGACGTACGGGCGGAAATTGTCGGCAATCAGGCCGTTGGCTTGGTGGGCGACTGGGAATTCCGCTTCGGTCAGCAGAAATTGTCGGATCAGAAAACCGGTGAAAGATCCGCGCGTTTCTCCGCTACCTTGAAAGTGCAAGGCCAACAGCCATACAAGGCTGCCGTGTTGACTGAAGGGGAAGAAAAGAAATTCGAGATGCAATAATGGAATTAAACAGCTACCGCCGGGATTCAAGAGATTTTGACAGGAGTACAGGATTCCAAGGATATTTTAAGCAAATTGCATTCATCAAGAAAAGAACGCGTCAACAGAGTGACGCGGCTACAGCTTGGATTTGTTGTAGCAACGGCACTCTGTTGCCGTTCTCTTTACATTTCAATCCAGTAAATCCTGTTATCCTGTCTAAAATACAATTTCCTATACGATAAATAGAATAACTAACGGAGATTA
>JBAZRS010000067.1:7923-14093 GCA_041662825.1 Victivallales bacterium
TGGCAATGGTTTTTCTCGGTCTTCAGTCTGTTCAGACAACTGCGGCGGATTCGCCACAGTCCAAACTGGGTGGAAAATTCGGACTTACGGAATTGGGAAAAGTTCCTGAAGGATGGAAGATCATAAAGGGCGGCGACTGGGCGGTAAGACTGGATGAACAGTTTGCACCGGAAGGCACCGAAGAAGCGGCGCTGCCACTGCCGATTGCGCCTCAGCGCGAGAAGGAATGCCTGCTGCCCCGCGTCCTTGGCACGGATTTGCAGGGCGGAATGATCCAGTACGATGCAAAAGAGTTCGGTGATTTCACGTTCACCTACCAGATGAAGCACGCCACCGAACGGGACTATTGGTGCAATGAATTTCGTTTCCGCATCCAATCCGACGGCAAAAAATATTACCTTGTTAGGCGTGAACGCTTCGGACAATTCACACTGGCCTGTTCCGACGGAAAATCCGTCAAGACACTGGTCACAAGCGAAGGGAAACTCGATGCTGGACAGGCACAATGGGTGTGGGTGCGGGTCATTGCAGAGGGGAATCACATCCAGGTGCGCGCCTGCACCGACGGCGTATCTTTCGAACCGTTGCTGGACTATAGCGATACCAACAATACGCTGTCCTCGGGCAAGATCGCATTTGCAGCGCCAAAGAGATTCCGTTTCGCATTCTTGGAAAACCCCTGGGACAACGACGCGGACAAGAAGCTGAAAGGCAGTTGGCTGACACGTATCGAACAGGCACAGGCTTTCCGTCAGATTGCAGGCACTGACAGCACACAATACCAAATGCTGATCGAATATTTCGTTGATGATCCTGCCAAGGCTCCGACATCATTGTCAGTCACAGACGAAGGTAAGAAAAAGCAGATATCCCTCACCCAAGCCGGCGCAGGGTTCCACTTGGAAAAAATCTTTGTCGCTCTGCGCAACGATGTACCCGCCGGAAACATCGAAGTCTGTCTGTCAAATTCCCAAGGCATAACGGCTCGGGCTTCAGCCAAGGTGGTGAATTCATTCAGTCCGGACAAATTGCCACTTGCAAATCCCAAGACTGCAGCGCCTGTGGACAGCAGCACTCCTGTTGGCAAAAAAGACTATCTGACCTGCCTGGACAAGGCGTTTGCGAAATATGGGAACACCGGGCGTTTCGGCTGGGACAACCGCTGGAGCGACAATACCGTAATGTACCGCGCCACAGGCGAGAAGAAGTATCTGGACCGTGTGATGGAATGGACTCGCATATGGATCAAGAACCGGAGCAGCGGAAAAACAGAGACTCCTGATTTTCATTTTGCCAGCCGTCCGGGTTTTGCCAGTGCGGCGACGCTGGCTCTGGAGAAAGGCGATCTTGCACCGGATGAGAAAAAGATGTTTCTTGATATCATAGCCGATGTGCTGGCAACAGGCTCACAGGAGGGCAGCGGCATCATGAACCGTGCGCTGGGTTATGCCCTTCCCATCAAACCTCTGCTCAAACTCGTGCCCAACCACCCGATGCGCAAACAGCTGATGAAGTACCATGATGTGATCATGTACGACTTCATGGCCACCAGGGAAGTGCAGGAGAACTCCAGCAACTACATGCCCATCACGGCACTCTACCTGATCTCCTGGATTGACGACAACGGCCTGCAGGACATGTATCAGGATCCGAAACTCAGGCAGAGTTTCGAGAACATGCTGCAGATACTCGATCCGTCCGGAGGCCTCCCCCAATTTGCCGACTACGGAGGGAAGCATCTTTACTCGTTCAAGCGTGTGGCAGTTTTTGAGCGTCTGGCGACCGTCTACAAGGACGGCCGCTTCAAGTGGGCTGCACACCAGATGACGAGGCAGCTTTTGAAACGCTTCAATGTCGAAGAACTGGGCGGATTCGACACGGAGGCGCTGGCTTGGGCGTATTATTATGCCGACGACAGCATCCCGGAGATTCGACCCACGAACGGCAGCATTGTCACGAGTTGGAACACCGGTCACCTTGATAAGCTGGTTTTGCGCAGCGGCTGGGGACCTGACGACTTCCACGCGCTGGTTGATTTCGTCAACGGGCGTGAACATGGCGACAACGAAGCCCTGGCTCTGCTGAGCGTTTACAAGAACGGCGGTCAGTCGTTGATTGACAAGGCCGGGCGCGACATCTCCAATCACAGTCTGCCGCTGATCCGCGAGTCGGCGGCGGACATGCCCTACCTGCGGCAACCTTGGGATACCGGGCGCTGGTATCAGGCGAGTTTTGATTTGAAACTGTTCTCAAGCTGGGGTCAATTTTCCGGCGGGACGGGCAGTCCGCTTGGCCACCAATACCTTTACGGTCTGGCAATGCTGCCTTACGATTTCACATACAATCCGGCTCGCGAATTCGCCTTTGCCTGGGGCCTGAACGTCAACGGCAAAGTGCGTGTCTATCTTGACGATGTGAAACTTATCAAGAGCGGTGTTACTCCTGACAGGAATGAAAAGGAAAAGATACTGGAGGACTTTGAAGGCCCGGCCTACCGCTGGATCGGCAACTTCCAAAAGTCGGATGGTGCCCGTAGCGGGAAATGCTGCGGGCGTTTCGATGTGGACTTCTCCGAGAGCAATTACATCGGGAAGAAATTCCCCATGCCCCTGGATGTTTACGGGAATGAATACGACCGCATTGAATTCTGGTTCAAGTTCGAACCGGTCACCGGCGAGATTGGCAGTTGGGCGACGCTCCATCTGGGGGACAAGTCCGGCACGCCTCGGAATTACCCCATGGACGAGAATCAAAGCCATGCAGTGAAGCAATTGTTTTTCAAGGACGGGCCTCTTGCGACCTTCGCGGGTTTCAACCTAGATGACCGGAGCGCCTTCGGCGGGGCGCAGAGCAGGGAACGCGATTTCCTGTTCGTGAAAAACAAAATCCTCTGGATACGGGACCGCATCCGGCCCGACACCGCGAGACCCTATGCGGCCGGATCAAGCTGGCAGGTGGGAAAACTCGCCGGAGCTAAAGGGGAAAACTGGTACGACACGTGGATTGACAGCAACCTGCTGCTTTGGTTTGTGCCAAAGCCTTACGCGGTCATCCAGATGCTCTCCGATCCGCAGCCGAAGGGATACGAGATGGGCTGGAAAAAACAATTTCCGGCGGTGATCACACAATATGCCGAAGGCGCGAAACCGGATCGGGATCTGGTGTTTGACACCCTGCTCCTGCCGCACAGGGGCGAAGAGGATGCCGCAAAACTTGCCGCGCAGATCAAAGTGCTCTACGACAAGGATGATGTTACCCTGATCCAAGTCGGCGAAGACCTGATCCTCTGCAATCCGTCCGGAAAGGAAGTTTCAGTGGAGGGACTGGTCACCGATTGCAGGATGCTTTTCGTCACAGGCCTGAAATCCGGCTCCCTGTCCGGCGAGGGCGTAGGCGGAAAGAAGACGGAATACAAGGGCAGAAAAATTGACAGTAATTTAAAGCAATAATCGGATACGGAATAGAGGAAATGAAAACATATCAGATATGAATAAGATTAAACTTGCTTTAAAGGCACATATGTCAGGCATTTCCCGCACCTCTCTGCTACTTGGATTTACCTTAGCATGTCTGTCTGGAACGCAGATGGTATTGGATGCAGCGGAGAAGCCGGCCCCGGCGCAACAAGCCGCGTCACAAGTTTCGGAAACCGCATTTGAGACGCGTTGCTCCGAGGTGATTGGCAATCTGCGTCGGATTCCGATCAACCCTGCCTGGTTAAAAATGAAGACAGGTGCCGATGCGTGCAATATCCTGAAGTGGAATGTCGACTCAGTGGGAGTACGCTTAAGCTTGCCGGCGGCGGACAGGAAGGAGGCCGTTGACTTGTATATGGGGTTATTGGAATTATGTGACAATTCCATCTATGCGCCTTGGACAACCACCCGGTCTCTGGGCACAACACTTCTGAATCTGAAAACACTGCCGCAGGAAGCCATGGACGCGCAGAGGAAACTGCTTGAAAAATGGAATTACGACTGTTCGGCCGGCACCATCAACATGCAGCTTTATCTTTACACCGCAGGATACCTGTCCTCTGAACTGTGGCCCGATTTCAAAGACTCCGCAGTTCCGGTTCAAACCCGCGATTCCATAGATTTCCGGGGCAAAACCGTCAGGAGCCGCAATGCGGCGGAAATCAAACAGTTCTGCCGGGACAGGATCTATGAAATCTTCCGCCAGTTCACAGTTCAAAACCTGGTTGAGCATGATCTCGCTTATTTCCAGTGCGATCTGGATTCAGTCAAACTATTGGCGGATTTCTCCAAAGACCCGGAAATGAGGAAACGGGCGACCATGGTCATGGATTATTTCATGCTGAATCTGGCCACGGACTGGAACCAGGGCTATGATGCGGAACCTTACTTTCGCTTCAAGCATATCGGTGCAGCATTGGGGGACTCTGTGTCTCCGACCGAAGACTTTGGCTGGCTCTACTTCGGCACTCCCAGGCTGGCGCCGCTCGCCGAACGATGCGTACCGCTTTTATATTGCAGCCCGAACGGCTATCGGATGCCAGATGTCTTCAGGGCGATTTCCCGGGATCGCGACGGCATCAGGGAAAAGAAGGAATCACAATTCGAAACAGGGGGAGTGCCGTATAAGGTGTGGAAGACTTTTTTCCACACTCCGAATTATTCCCTGAGTTCAGGCGTCACCGAATATGAAGGGAAAAATGGAATAAAGACCGGTATATTCAAGGAGCAACGGCTGGTTAATCTGACGTGGTTCTCCGGGCGGCCCGGCAGCCGATTCTTTGTTTTTCAGGAAAATATTGGCCAGCCATATTTTGGAAAGACGGAAAAGAATGTTTTAGGCCAAGGCGAAAATCCCTACAGCCAGCGCTTTCAGGCCAAACGCACAGTGATCGGCGTTTACGATGTGCCGGAATCCTATCCTCACTATAGGCAGTACACGGTTTACCGCAGGAATGATCTGGCGCTCGCGCAGCGTGAGGAGAACGGCTGGGTTTTCACCCACACCGGTAAAATGCTTTTCGGCTTCTATTCGCTGATGCCGACGACATGGGAAAGAAACCTGCAGGAAAAGGAGATCGCCGGGGGAATCGATGTGCGCTGGTGCGAAAGTCGCAAAAACGCCTGGGTACTGGAGACTGCGGAGGCGGACCGCTACCCCGGAGATCCCGCCGCACAGCTCGCCGCCTTTGCCGCCGATGTCCTCAAAAACGGGGTGCTGGAAACCGGCAGGATGAAACTGAGCATTCCTGAGTTCTCATACAAAAGTATCCACGGCGACAGCCTGCGCATTGTCTTCTCCGGACTGGGAGAGTCGGTTGTCGGACACCACTTCATCAACAATATCCCTGTGGATTATCGCACTTGGAAAACCCTTGATTCACCGTGGGCCCGGCAGGAATTCAACAGTCCGATCGTCACGGTAAACTTTGCCGGAAGCCGTCTGGTGTACGATTTTGACAAATGGACTCTCGAAGGGGAACGGAAGTAAGATTCATTATAGCAGGTACGCTCCGAAGGGCGTGGCATTTCTTAAATCATTGCAACAGGCTTTATGGAAGTAAACTTGGTCAACTGCTCTACATCAATGATAAAATTGAAACAATAAAATCAGAGGCAAATAATGTTCATTAAAAATCCGATTTTGACCGGGTTCAACCCCGATCCGTCGTTTCTGCGTGTCGGGGACGACTATTACATTGCAACGAGCACATTTGAATGGTTCCCAGGCGTGCAGATCCATCATTCCCGCGATTTGGTTAACTGGCGGCTTTTATGCCATCCGCTTTCACGCCTGAGTCAGCTCGACATGCGCGGCTGTGAAAACTCCTGCGGCATCTGGGCTCCAAACCTCACATATGCCGACGGCCATTTCTGGCTGATCTACACAAACGTACGTTCCTGCAGCGGTCCCTGGAAGGACGCGCCAAATTATCTGGTTACCGCCCCTGAAATCACGGGCCCGTGGTCGGAGCCGGTATTTCTCAACGCTTCTGGATTCGATCCGTCTTTGTTCCATGAGAAGGACGGGAGGAAATATCTGATCAACATGTACTGGGACGGTCGCGACATAAAACACCGGTTTGCGGGGATTATCCTTCAGGAATACGATCCGAAGATGCGCCAGCTGACAGGCCCGGTCACAAACATCTGGCAGGGCAGCAAACATCGGATTACGGAAGGGCCCAATCTATA
>JBAZRS010000068.1:0-14061 GCA_041662825.1 Victivallales bacterium
AGGTCGGATAAGAGTCGTCGGCTATGAAATCGCATACTTCCCCGACGGCCCAGTAATCAAGCATGTCGTAGAAACCCATCATGTTCGTCGTGACAGGCACTTTGGGAGTGAGTTTTTTCAGCGGTGCGATTTCATGCCTCATGAAATCGCAGCACTGCCAGGTGATGAAGCGCGCCCAGTCGACTCTGAGGCCGTCAACACACTTGTCACGGGGGTCCACCTGATCCCAGGCGGTGTAGTTGTGGCTCCAGAAATAAGTCCACCAGCATTCGTTGAGGTTGCCGATGGTCCCGTACTTTCTCCTAAGCCAGCCGTACCACGATTTCAGGCAGAGATCGCATAAGCATTCGCCGTTGTACTCGTTGGAAATGTGCCAGGCCCCTAGTGCGGGATGCTTCCTGTACCTTGTGGCGAGCATTGTGTTTATGATATTGACTTTCTCGCGGTAGACCGGGGATGTCCAGCAGTGGTTGTGTCTGCCGTTGTAAGGTTCGCGGAGCCCGTCGCGGTTCACGCGTCTCACTTCCGGATATTTCTTCGCCATCCAGGCGGGGCGAGCGCCGCTCGGAGTTGCGAGTATCGCATTATATCCTTTTGCCGACAGCCTGTCCATTATCATGTCAAGCCAGTCGAAATTGAAGTTCCCCTCCTCCTTCTCGTAGCTTGTCCAGGCGAATATGCCCAGGGAGAAAGTGTTGCATCCGGAGAGATCCATCAGCCGGAAATCCTCATCTATCGCCTTAGGATGCTTGAGCCACTGGTCCGGATTGTAATCTCCGCCATGCAGAAAATGCGGGAACTTCGGTATAATCGGCGCGTATTTCATCAGGCCCCCCTTTTAAGTTTTTTCACGGATCTTGAATATAGAATATCCAAGAACCGAGTTCCAACCTATCTGAATATTTCCGAAACATTGACAGGATTGAGCCAATATCAAAAGTAGTCAGAATTCAGTAGTCAGGATTCAGAATAAAAGCGAATTTGTGTTCAAATTCAATTCTGTCTCCTGGCTTCTGACTCTTGAATTCCTAGTTTTGAAATTACCTCGGATTGTCATGATTTATGAAAGTGTAATTTCCTTTCAGGGGCTTTTGCCCTGATGGGAAATTACTTCTTACTCGATCTTCCTGTAGAATTCCGCTTCCTTGTCTGAGAGTTTTCCGGCCTTGATCATCTTATTGAGCTTCTCCATGTTCACGTCCCGCGGTACTCCGGGCTTCATTTCCTCATCGGCGGCAGATTTCTTCTCCGGGACCGGTTTAGCGGCCGCCTTTGCCTCCAGAGGCGGAAACCGGAGCTGTTTTGTCGAAGGCTGACGCTCAGTTGTCCTGTCGGATGAATTATAAAATTCACGGACGGAATACACGGTTACAAGCAGGACTGAAAGAAGAACTAGGAAGTATCCTGCATATCTATATTTCAAAGTTGCGGCAGTGTTTCCGGCGGCAGACACTTCATGCCTGCAAATGAGGGATAGCGGTATAACAGTCAACATGAATATCATGAAGAAGACCAACGCTCCTGCAACGCCCCAGACGGGTATGACAAGGATTCCGCATATGAATGCCCCGAGCGCGGCCCCTACATGGTCGGAAGTCTCCAGCATGCCCCCGGAGTCAAGTTCGTGATATCCCGATTCCCGCAGGAAAAACGCGGCCGCGGGAAAATAAAGTCCGCTGCATGTCCCGCTCAGGGCGAAAGCCAAAATGAAATAAACATATGTCCACTCGGACATCTGCATATATAACATGAGGAATAGTACGACAACATGAAATGTTACCGACAGATCCAAAATGAGTCCGGACTCAATTTTTATCCTGTCGCTGTAATTTAACAATTTGCGAAGGTAGGGCGGTTTCGCCGAAACCGCCGCCTCAGAACGGACGGTTCGGCGAACCGTCCCTACCTTGAATTCGTCAATCTGGCAAATTGTCCTGTTGAAAAAATATCCGGCAAGGGCGGCTCCAAGAGTAAGTCCCAGCATGAAAACCGCTGAAACAACCCCGACATTCAGATAGAGGGATCCCAGACAGGTCTGGAAAAGATACATGAGCACAATGACCGTTCCGATGCCCACAAACCCTGCGGCGAATATCAGCCACAGGCTTAAAATTCGCCCCTGCACCTTCCGCTCGTACCGGTTTACGAACATATAGATCGACAGGAACAGCAGGATCAGCACAAGCGGTGTTGCCGGAAGGAGAATTCCCCTTCCCAGGAGTTTTTCTACAAATGTCGTCATTCCGGCCCCCGACTGCCTTGCGGATAAAAGAAGCCCGAATAGATATGCCGGAGGATTGGCGTCGGTGTTGAGGAGGACTGTTCCGGGCACTTTGACTGACTTATATTTATCGAGCGTCATTTCCGCCCTGTCGGGAATATAGAGCGACATCAGCCCCGCCGGAGGAAATAAATCGGAAGCGCTTTTGTTTACCCCAAAGCGCTTTACGAGAATGCCGGGGTCGCCTGCAAGTCCGGGTGAGTCCGAGGCGAGAAACCAGATAGTATCGCCGGGAACTATTTCAATATGCGAAAAGGTCTTTCCAAGCGTTGTCATCGCCGACGCCCCGATGAAAGCCAGCTCGGGCCCGATGATGTTTTCCCCGCCGCTCAACCTTATTCCGAGCAAACCGTTTGCGGCAATTGAACTTTTGACAAGCCAGTTGAATTCCATAGTGAAATACCTGTTGAGGATTGAACTGGTGACATCCGGGACATTGACTATCACGATATCGTAATAATTTTTCCTCTTTGCGAGAAACTCCCTTATGTCGCCCTTCAACAGTGGGTGGAAACGGCTGTCGTCAATCCTGAAATTCCCGGGCATGTGTTTGTTTATTTCGGAGACATATCCGTTGTCGTAGTGGGTCCATGTCACATCCCTGATCTGCGGAATTCGCAGAATTTCATGGCAGAGGTTCATGCCCGAACCTATGACCAAGATTTTTTCAGCCCTGGGATTCTGGGCAAGGTGAATGGCGATTATCTTCCAGGCAGTCTCCGGATCCGGCATCGTTTCGCACACGCTTCCTTCGCGGCACAGCGTCCATTGCCCGTTGTAGGAGCCGTAGAGATATTCCGCCTGCGCGGTCTGGAATGCGCCTTTGTACGACTCGGCGGGAAGAAGTTTTGTCCACTTGACAAGCCTGACCGATTCCATAAGCTTGACGTCAATCCTGAAAACGATGCATGAAATCAGGAATAAAAGAAGAATGCCGCCGGGATAATTCCTCAACTTCAGAAAATAGAAAGCCGCGGCGAGAATCAAACCTGTCACGAAAAACACAAGGAACGTGTTGAAGCCCATCACAAGCATAAGCGTAACCGCAAGGCCTCCGGCAAAACTCCCCAGGGACTCGAAGACATATACATCAGACACCGGGAGCTTCCCCGCCTCTTTGAACCATCTGCATGCCAGCGGAAAAACGAAACCTGTCACGAAACTCAGCGGGGCGTTCACCGCCAGCGACCAGAATATCATCTTCCAGATCGGGAAAAGCTCGTACACCTCTACGCCGGCGCAGTTCCTTATGTTCAGGATCAGCAGATACTGGAGGATGAACGCCGGAAGATACGACAGGATGATCAGCGGCGTCCAGTCTGCGAACTTCGCAAAACAGTTCCCGAACCTGACGCTTATCCATGCCGCAAGGGCTATCCAGAGGAACCACGATCCGAAGAACATTGCGACCGCTATGTCGTTGCTCTCAAACGCGCTTATGAACTCGCGGAAAAGCAGGGTCTGCGATGCGATCGCAAAAAAGCCGATTGCAAAAACCGCAAAACTTTTTTTGAGTTTGTCCATAAAGAATTTTATCTCTTGAGTAAGACAGGCTTTCCAGCCTGTTATTCCAATTCAAGAAGCAGGCTGGAAAGCCTGCCCTACTTCTCAGTTTCCCCGAAGACTTCGGCCTGGAAAGTCAGGTAGCTTGCACCTTCCTTCCAGGCGTTTCCCGGAAGACCGGCCTTTCTGGAAAGTGCGCCTAAGGTCTGTTCGAGATCCCAGCCCTGCTCTGTCGCGACCTGCGGAAGGAAAACCGCTGAACGCGAGCCTTTCTTAAGAACCATTCCGTCAGTTCCGATTTTTATATCCCTGTACGAGGAAACTTCCTTCGGCGGAGTCAATGCGGAAATTTCAATGGACAGTTTCCCGACTTCACTTTTCCCGACAGGCTCGAAACGCGGATCCCTTACGGCCGCTGCAACTGCGTGGACAATCACTGATTTATAGAGCGGCTGACTCGGAAAAATCTCGCCGATGCATCCGCGCAGTTCGCCTTTCTCTTTAAGTGTCACAAAACAGGATCTTTCCTTTTTGACCCCGTCTGTCAACACAACGCCCAAATAGCACGGTTCCGGAATTTTCCGCTTATCCAGATAAAATACGATTGTTTTTCTGGCCATGGAGAGAAGCATATTTTTATCTTCGGCAGTCAGAGCACCGGCATTTATCTTTTCTTCTGGCACCATGCGTTCGCCCCATTTTCCGCTGAAGGCTATGGAGAAATAGCTCACTGAACTGCTGTAATCCTTCATGACCTCGCCGGAAGTCGTATAGGCGCTTTTTACGGCATTGGCGTTATCCGGCAGCAACGAAAGGAGTGTTTCAATCGGGACATGGCCGCAGATGGTGTCCCCGGTCTTATCAATGTATTTCGCAAACCCGTCGGCATCCTTTTTCCGGATCCATTCATAGGCGCCGAAATCAAGCTCCTTCAATTTTGAGGGAATATCGGAATTGAATGGGAAATAGCCGTAATTGTCCCCGAAGTGGGTGAAATCCGAGCTTATCAGAAGGAGTGTGTCGTCATCCATCTGCTCCTTCAGGAGCTTGGCAGCCTCCTTCACCGTGCCCATTGAGCACTGGCCGGCGATTATGAAGACTATTTTGGGGAAGTCGCCGGGGCGTCGGCTTGCCTCGGCGTAGTTTCCCAACGAAGCCGGGTCGCTGGCAGCAGGTTGTTTTTCAATACTGTTTCTGGTTTCGGATTTCGAGTTTCTGATTTGCCACGCGTATTGGAGCAAAGGAACCTGGATCTGGACGCTATGCTCATTTGTCAACGCAACCGGTGCGTCCCGGAAGACCGGATGAGCGAGAAGTTTGTCAATGAAGACCACGTCCATGTCAACTTTCCCGAGAGGCGTCTCAAAGCTGTCATATCTCGGAATGCTGAAAATGTCGGGCATGCGCACGGAATGGGAGGGGCCTAAAATGACAATCCTCTTATAGTTCCTTCCGAGTGATTTCAGTCCGCAGAAGGCAGTCTTACCTGAATAAATGTAGCCCGCATGCGGCTGGATTAGCGCAATAACATCCTTTATTTCCTCCGCCTCCGCAGCCTTGTAGAGTTCGGACAGCTGTTTTGTAAGTCCGGCACGGTCGGCCGGATACCATCTTCCATCAAGGGTGGACTTGAAGTTTTTTTCTGCCGCTGCGCGGCATAAAAAAACACATGACAAGAACATCAAAATCAAGAATGCTGATTTCTTCATCTCTTCCTCCCGAAATTCACCATTTCTTTAGCTGTCATCTTATCGGCAGGTCTGTATTCCGCCTGTGATTCACGGATCATCTTGAAGTTGTCAAGTATTTCCCGCACCTTCCGTTCACGTTCCGAATCATCCTTTTTCCCATACTTTTTCATAGCACCCTCCATTATACCGCCTGGCCAATACAGCGAAGATAAGGTTTTCTTAAGAAGTAACTCGGGTCTATCTGACCCGAGAAAGAGAGACGCGGGTCAGATAGACCCGCGCTACTTTTAAATGAGCATTTAATTAGCACCATTCAACTCACCCCCCAATCACCCGTTCCATTTGCCTTCCCGAGAGACTTCATCTCCAAGCAGCTTGATCTTTCCTGGATATTTTTTTATTTTCACATCCGACGAGTCCCGTTTCTCACCGTGATCAACGGCATATCCACGGAAAACTCCGGTCGCAATTAATGCCGATGTGAATATAAAAAAATACTTCATGAAATCCCTACGTTTCATTTCCACACCCCGCATATCTCTTTTCCGCATGGACAGGCCCCATTCTTGACGTTGTTCTGAATCAGGCTGTAACCGCTTCTTTCTATCAGGAGTTTTTTGCAGGAAGGACAATATGTGTTCTGCGCCTCCCTGTCCAGGAGGTTCCCGATGTAGACATAATGCAGTCCCTCCGAGATCGCTATTTTCCTGGCGTTGTCCAGTGTTTCCGCCGGTGTCGGGGGCAGGTTCTTCATCTTGTACTGGGGTGAGAACTTGGAAAAGTGAACCGGGGTATCCTCTCCCGCATTTGTTTTTACCCACCTCATCATGGCCCTGATCTCCTCAGGTTTGTCATTCAGGGTGGGGATGACAAGGTTTATGATCTCGATATGGACGCCCGCCTTTTTCGCCATGACAATCGCATCGAGCACCGGCTGAAGCGTTGCAGTTGTCACTTTCCGGTAGAACTCATCATTGAAGCCCTTCAGGTCTATTCTTGCGACATCGATGTGTTTCAGGATATTCTTCCATGGTTCCGGATTTATGTAGCCCGCAGTCACGAAAATGCTCCTTATCCCTTCCGGTTTTGCGATTTTCGCAATGTCGAGGACATATTCATAGAAGACCACCGGATCCGTGTAAGTATATGAAATTGAGGCGCAGTCATATTTCTTTGCAGCAGCGACAACCTGCGCCGGAGGCAGGGAATAAGCCTCGGTATCCTCAGGGTTCGCCTGGGAAATCTCCCAGTTCTGGCAGTTGAGGCAGTGAAGATT
Organism: Victivallales bacterium; assembly: GCA_041662825.1. GTDB lineage: Bacteria > Verrucomicrobiota > Lentisphaeria > Victivallales > GWF2-50-93 > GWF2-50-93. The sequence continues at coordinate 6,752 of JBAZRS010000068.1, forward strand.
GCAGCCGGCGGTAGCCAATGAAAAAGATTTCGTCCCCGGCAGGAAATGGAAGCAAGGCTTCTTCTCAACCGGATCGACATGGACGGAGCACGGGAATCCGTAGACAACCGATTTCAGTGAACCGTCCATGTTCACACGGGCGCGGCACTCCCCGCTCTGTCCCGGACTTATCAGGCAGTACCTGGGACATAATTCGCACTGTACCATATTGCTCATAATTCAACCCCGTACAAATCATCGGTGTGCTAATATAGATTGCCGCTATGCTTTCTGCAACAGATTCAGGGGGGAGCGACGATGGCCTTTATCCAAAATCAAAGGGATGACGGGAAAATATAAATTATATGAGGAAAACAGGAAATTGGAATAAAAAGGTGCTGTATAAGCAGGTCAGCCCCTGCTACTCATTTCCATCAAGTATCGACTTTTCATAATCCTTGTCATGCATGAGGCCTTCAAAAAAGTCACTTATCGCATTAATTGCGTTCTGGGCGTCCTTCCCTATTGCGGAAACGGTAAAATTCGCCATTGAGTTGATTCCAAGCATGATCAACTCCAGCAAACTCTTGCAGCTTGCCTTCAAACCTTTGTACTCGATGATTACGTCCGACTCGAAATTGCTCGCTATTTTAACCAGGACTGCTGCAGGCCGCATATGGAAAGAGGATTCATTTTCAAGGCTCACCTGAATGCTGCAACACGGATAATTACTTGACATTTCCATAATGGTTCCCCGCTCCTTCTGGTTTTATTAACTTAAAAAACAATCTATATGTGGAACGCTTATCCCTGTATGGGGAATAACCCTACCGGCAGATGGGGAATAACCCTACCTGTCAGGATTTGCCGATTGCTTGAGGGAACCTTGACTTGATGATTTTAATATTTTGGGATTGCGCGGTCGGACAATTGAAAAAAGGGATGTTGAACTTCATAACTTTGCGTCACTGCAATTATTACGGCCACTTTTGCATTTCAGCAGTTTAAAAGTCCATTGACTTAACTATGTTATAAGCCGTCATATCAAAAATATAAAACAGACAGGTTTTGACATGCGAATAATTGTTCCGATAAAACAGGTGCCCGAAACAAAATCCGTGAAGATGGACGAGAAGACCGGTACCGTGATAAGGGAAGGTGTCGAGTCCATAATCAACCCACTTGATCTTTACGCCATTGAAATAGCCGTTCAGCTCAAGGAAACCTACGGCGGAGAGGCGATCGCCATATCCATGGGGCCGCCCAAGGCCATTGAGGCGCTCAAAGAGGCGATTGCGATGGGTGTAGATTCCGCAGTCCTGGTCAGCGACAGGGCTTTCGCCGGCTCAGACACCTGGGCGACAAGCTATGTCCTCGCCGAGGCAATAAGGAAAACAGGCCAATACGATCTCGTAATCTGCGGTGAACGCGCGACCGACGGGGACACCGGCCAGGTCGGTCCGGAAATCGCATCCTATCTAAAACTTCCGGTCGCCTCATATGTCAACAAGGTGGGCAAAGTCAGGGACGGGGTCATTGACATGCAAAGGCTTGTCGAGGAAGGTTCCGAAAAGATTGAAGCGCAGATGCCATGCCTTTTGACCGTGGTAAAGGAAGTCAGCGATCCGCGTCTTCCGACACTGCGCGGAAAACAGAAGGCCAGAAAATCACAGATACCGGTATGGGGAATTAACGAACTCGCCCTGGATCCGAAGAAAGTCGGGCTTGCGGGCTCCCCCACCAAGGTCGTGAAGATTTTCAAACCGAAAGTTGCGCGGGAATGCGAAAAGATGTTTGCACGGGACGAGGATAAAATAAAAGAAGCCGTCGGCAAACTCGGGACTTTGTTAAAGAAGAAGGAAATCTTATAACACGAGCGTTGTCCTCAATGTAAATTCGAAATCCGAAGCACGAAATTCGAAACAATAAAACATGAAATTCAAATGTTTGAAATTTTAAAACTTAGAATTTGTCAGCATTGGTTTCGGATTTCGATATTCGAATTTCGAATTTTACACATGCTAAACAAAGACATTAAGGTGAGATAATGACACATTCAGACGTATGGATACTGGCGGAACAGGAGAACGGGAGAGTCCTGCGGATTTCGCACGAACTTGTAACGCGCGGAATCGCCCTCTCCAGGAAACGCGGCTGCAAACTCTGCGCCATGATTTTCGGATATGACATCAACGAAGCCGATCTCCAGGAACTTATAGACATGGGTGTCGACAGGGTTGTCGCCGTGGAAGCTCCGGAACTGGCAAATTTCCTTGTCGAACCTTATTCGGCCTGCATGCTCGATCTGCTCGAAAAATACAGGCCAGAGATCATTCTCGGCGGCGCGACTTCCACAGGAAGGACTCTTCTCCCGTATGTGGCGATGACGGCCTACACCGGCCTTACGGCGGACTGCACCGGCCTCGACATTGAAGACGGGACAAACAATCTCCTCCAGACACGACCTGCAATCGGCGGAAACATAATGGCGACAATCAGGACTCCGGATTTCCGTCCGCAAATGTCAACCGTAAGACCTCACTCCACAAAACCCGCAGACGTCATTCAGAAAGGGAGAAAAGGGGAAATCATAAGGATTAAGCCCGCTCAGGGTCTGCTTGCAAGCAGAATTAAAAGGACAGGCTTCATCCCTAACGATGAGGAACAGTCTCTACATGACGCCGAAATAGTCGTCGTCGCCGGACGCGGCATCAAGAAGGCAGAGAACATTCCGTTGATACGGGAGCTGGCGAATGCACTCAGCGGAACTCTCGCCGCCACAAGGGATGTGGTTGACAGGGGCTGGCTGAGTTATCCGCACCAGGTCGGGCTCAGCGGCAAGACGATCAGCCCGAAACTGTATGTCGGGGTCGGAGTCTCAGGGTCAATCCAGCACCTAGCCGGCATGCAGACTTCGGAAACGATCATTGCGATAAACAGCGATCCCGAGGCCCAGATTTTCAAAGTGGCCGACTTCGGCATAGTCGGGGATCTTTTTGAAGTCGTGCCCGCACTGATCCGGGAAATAAAGGACGGGAAATTGAAGCAAAGCGAAAATTCAAAATAAAAGAACATGCCTTACGGCATTGACTACAAACAAAACAAATTCGTATTCGTTTGTAGTTAAGCCCGTAAGGGCTGTTGTCTTTCATTCATATAATCTAGGAGCCATCGATGACTAAATATAATCCGGTTACAGATAAGACAGTTGGTGCGCTCAAGAAGATCGTCGGGGAGAAATATGTTATTTTGAAGGATGCGGAAAAGCTCGAACCATATTAGCACGACGAAATTCCGGGACGGGATTATGCGCACATGCCCGAGGTTGTGGTAAGACCGAGGACAAAGGAGGAAATCTCCGAGATCGTGAAGCTTGCGAACAGGGAGATGATCCCCATCACCCCGCGAGGCGCGGGTTCCGGACTTTCAGGCGGGGCCGTTCCACTTTACGGGGGAATCCTGCTCTCAGTGGACAGGATGAACACCGTCATCGAAGTCGACAGGGAAAACCTGATGATTGTCGTGGAACCCGGCGTAATCGCGAATGAGATCAACGAACAGGTAAAGGGGTTCGGTCTTTTCTATGCCGGATATCCGATGAGTCTCGAGACATGCTTCATCGGGGGCAATGTGGCGGAAAACGCAGGCGGCGGCAAAGCCGTTAAATACGGGGTGACCTCAAGATATGTCCTCGGGGTGGAAACAGTGATGCCCACCGGTGAAATAGTCGAATTCGGAGGAAAACTCCTTAAAGACGTGACCGGTTACAACATGGTCCAGCTCATGCTCGGTTCGGAGGGAACGCTCGGGATCTTCACGAAAATCGTCCTCAAGCTCATCCCGCTCCCAAAGGCTCAGGTTGACCTCCTGTGCCTCTTCAAAAGCTCGGAGGACGCCATCAATACGGTGCCGAAAATAATGACAAGTGCCGGGATCACCCCCACCTCAATCGAATACATGGACAAAGACTCGGTACAGGCCGCATGCCAGTACCTCAATGAGAATATTCCATATCAGCAGGCCGGGGCCATGCTCCTCATTACAGTCGACGGTGCTGACAAGGAACAGGTCGAAAGGGATTACGAGCTGGTCGGTGAACTTTGCATCAAGGAAGGCGCCATAGAAGTTTATGTCGCCGACAATCCGACCACTTCGGAGAGGATCTGGAAAGTCCGGAGGAACATACCCGAGGCTTTCAGCGTGTTTTCAAAACGCCAGAGCGGGGAGGACATAGTCGTCCCTCCGGCCGCGATTCCCAAAGTCGTGTCGGAATTCAAAAAGCTTTCCGAGAAATTCGGCATGATAATCCCGTGCTACGGGCATGCCGGAGACGGCAATCTCCATTCGCGCATCTCCCCTCCCCCCGACTGGCCCGACAAAAAATGGAAGGAAACACTTCCCGTCATACTCGAGGAACTCTACAAGCTCACGGCAAGCCTGGGCGGAAGGATTTCCGGCGAACATGGAATCGGGCACAAGCGGAAGAAATACATGCTGACCGTCGTCTCGGAAGAATACATGAATGTGATCAAGTCCATCAAGCGGGCCCTGGATCCGAACAACATCCTGAATCCGGGGAAGATTTTTGACTTGTAGTTTCTATTAAAAAAACTGAAATTTAGGGCAAGAGAAAAAACTTTTTGAAAAAAGTTTCTTTCCCTTGCCCCAACCCCCGCTCTCTTTTAAAAAAACTTCTTCTTATCCGAGCCGATTTCAAAAATCTGATGATTTTTTTCTTAAAAGTATCACGGACACTTGTGTGATTTTTTCATAATTTTTACCTTTAAAACCATGCATTAACTTGATATTTAGTACCGCCACTATCAATTATCAAGCATAAATAAGGTTTTTTTATGGATTACATATACCGACAATTGACCGATCGGATAACAGGGCTGTTCAAAGAATTTCCTGTGATTATAATTACAGGAGCGAGACAAGTAGGCAAGACAACCCTTCTAAAACACATATTTGCCGGACAGGGAGAATATGTTGTTTTTGATCCGGTTATTGATGTCGAAAATGCGAGAAGGGATCCCGACCTCTTCTTGAACAACCATAGGGAGCCATTGATTCTTGATGAAATACAATATGCTCCTGAACTTGTCGGTGCGATCAAACGGAGAGTGGACGAAGACAGGCATTCCGGCAGGTTCATCCTGACGGGCAGCCAGCAGTGGCAGGTTCTCAAGAATATTTCCGAAAGTCTTGCCGGCCGCGCAATACTTCTTGAATTGTCCGGTTTCAGTGCGGCTGAACTCTACGGTTGCAAATCAACAATGGAACCCTGGATAGGGAAATGGATGCGCAATCCGCAGGAAATGCTTGCAGAGGACTCCGGCATCTTTGGAAATGAAATTGGCATTTACGAGCAGATTTTCCGTGGAAACTTGCCCGAAGCAAGGTTGATGCAGCTTGAAAGCCTGCGTTATTATCACCAGTCATATCAGCGGACATATATTGAAAGGGACATACGCCTGCTGTCAAACATACACGACTATCAGCAGTTCGGTAGGTTTTTCGGCCTTACGGCGGCCCTGACTGCACAGGAGATAAATTATTCCCAGCTTGGCCGTGACATCGGATTGTCGCCGAAAAGTTCCCAGGCATGGCTCGATATCATGCGGGGGACATTCCAATGGGTCGAAGTTCCGCCTTACCACAGCAATACCATAAAAAGAATCAGCGGAAAGGCCAAGGGGTATTTTGGAGATACGGGCCTAGCCTGTTCTGCACAGGCCGTCAGTTCTCCTTCGGCACTTGCAGGCAATCCCCTTGCCGGAGCGCTTTTTGAGACCTGGGCGGTGAACGAAATCAGGAAACAGTGTTCTTTGCTGTCATCTCCCCCGGCCATTTACCATTGGCGCTCACATGGCGGCGGGGAAGTGGATCTCATTCTCGAAAGGGATGGGGTTTTATATCCCATGGAAATGAAAATGACAACACGGCCTTCGAGAAATGACGCCAGGGGAATTTCAGCATTCAGAAATACATATCCGAATGCAAACATCGCAGCGGGCGCTGTCATTTGCTGCGCAAACCGCACATACAAGATATCAGAAAACACCTATGCAGTGCCATGGAATTTGAAATGGGGGAGCAAGTAACTGGAGCGCATACATGCCGGCGACGGCAATCTGCACTCGCAAATCTCCCCAGCACCGGACTGGCCCGACAAAAAAATGGAAGGTAGCGCTTCCAGCCATTCTTGAGGAGCTCTACAAGCACACGACAAGCCCGGGCGGAAGGATTTGCAGAGGTGATTGTTAAATTAAAAAACAATTACTGAAATGGCAGCGAGATGAAAATGCGCACAGAAACATGGATATTGTTCACAGTAATTTTCCTCCTGGAAGGGTGCGTTGGAATGAAGTCGCGCACCTCAATGGAAAATTCCGACTGGTATCGGGATACATTCCAATACGTTCAGAGCGAAGAGAACCACAAAATATTCATAACCTCCACCGAACTTTGGTGCGGACAGGTCTCTTCCACTGAAGATGACGTGGTGTACTTGAAAGACCAACGCTGTCTTCGGTCAGTGGTACGGGCGTGGTACGGCGGTTACTGCAATCAATCTCACGACGTACCGGGACGTTTTTCCTTAAGTCACCAATATCTGGATGCTCCGTTGCGAAAAGACGATTTTATAGTTTTTGCCGCAATTCACGGACTCAAAGGCGGCCACAGCATCATTCCGGACCGCATTGCCCGTGTCGAACAAGAAGAAGAAGGCGACAATTATATAGTTATACCGTTTAAATTCGATCATGCCGCCTATGCCGAAGGGAAGGCACGTGAAGAAGCCCTGAATAAACTCTGCAGCCGAGATATTGTGACCGTCGAAACTATGCTAAAAAACGGGTTTTCCCCCAATACGCCGGACAACAAGCGGCATACCACCGCATTCCACCATCGACTTTCATACTTGGGTGAACCGGAAATCCTAAAACTTTTCATCCGCTATGGTGCGGACGTGAACGCGGTCGATGGTACTGGAAGGACATTGCTCGGTATTGCCGCCGTGAATTTATACTGCCCGATCATCCTGTGCCGGATTTTATTGGAAGCCGGCGCCGATCCTAATATCAATCCAAATCAAGAAAAGGCACGTTATTCTTGTAAGGAGGAACCCCTTCCTCCTCTCATCGCTGCCGCCCAAAGGGGAAATATCGAACTCATGCAGCTCTTGATCGAGCACGGCGCAGATCCCGGAATATCCGTAAAAGTTCCCGTTTCCGTCCCGTTGGGCATAAAGATCCCCGATTGTGTAACCCCGCTTTCGGTGGCTGTCTCCCATAAACAACCGCAGGCTATCCGTTTTCTCCTCA
>JBAZRS010000069.1:0-11318 GCA_041662825.1 Victivallales bacterium
TATGTCTGGAGTGAGACTTACATGGCCAGCAACCATGTTGACGCCTGGGGTTGCGTGTGGGAGAAGGTGCATCACGGGCAGGAGTCGATCGTCACTAAACATCCGGTTCCCAACCGTGAAGACGTACGAAGGCTGAAAGCTCCCGAAAAGGACGTCGGGCTGCCGCATGGATGCATGTATCTCCGCCTTGCCGATCTCAGGGGGTTTGAAGAGGTGATGACTGATTTTGCCGAAGAACCGCCCGAACTTCAGATGCTTATTGACATTGTCTTAAACTATAATCTCCGTCAGCGTGACATTTGGCTCAAGAACCAGAAGGAAAGTGGAGCCATGTTTGGCGTGGGCGACGATCTCGGAATGCAGCATTCTCTTGCCATAGGGCCTGTAAAATGGAGAAAATACCTGAAGCCGTGTTTCATGCAGCTCTATCAGCCCGTAAGAAAAGCAGGCCACTATGTCTATATGCATACTGACGGGATGATCCATGAAATAATTCCCGACCTGATCGAGTGCGGGGTGAACGTCATAAATCCCCAGTTCCGGGCAAATGGCTTGGAGAATCTTGTCCGTGTCTGTAAGGGGAAAGTATGCGTGGATCTGGATTTGGACAGGCAGATGTTCCCGTTCTGCAAACCTTCGGACATAGACGCCCATGTCCGTGATGCGGTTGAAGCCCTTGGAAGTCCGGAAGGAGGACTCTGGCTCAAAGGTGAAGTTGACGACGGGGTTCCTTTGGAGAACGTGGAGGCTCTATGTGACGCCCTTGAGAAATACCGGGGATATTACGCTAAGGTCTAGTGTAAACGGCTTATCCGTGAACCCAGAAGGTGAAATATGCCGTGAGAGTCCAGATGCCGAGGACCGTCAGCAAGATTCCGGCAAGCCATTGGCGTCGACCTATAGTCGGATCAAGCCCCAGCAGCAATGTGTCCACAAGTTTCTGTCGGAGGAATCACGACAGTTGCAGGCGGAAAGTTTTTAATTTCATGTTTTTGTCATGCCTTTCCGCCTTGAGCCGAGACCAGTTCCTGCATTTTTGTCCAGGCGCGTCCATCGGCCATAGCATGACGCGACTTTTCAGTTCCTTCCTTGAACGATGATGCCGTGCCGCTAATGAACAGTGCGGCGCCGGAATTCATGCAGAACAGGTCGGACAAAGGTTCATCAACACGTTTTTCACGGAGAATGCCTGCGATCAGGGAGGCGTTATCAGCGGCAGTTTTGCGGCTGCGTATGCTTTCGAAGTCTGCGGTTTTCACGCCGAAATCCTCCGGGCGGAGGTCATATTTCGATACAGCTCCATTTCGCAGCTCCACTGTTCTCGTAGTTCCACATGGCGAGAACTCATCCATGCCCATTTCATTTGATATGTCGTCGGCCATTCCGAAAGGCGATACGGCTGCGGGCATTTTAAGTTCGCGCAGAATTTCAATGAGCTGATCGCATACCGGGGTCGAATATGCCCCTATCACCATGGAATCGGTCTGAGGACACGGCATTGTAAGCGGTCCTATTATGTTGAAGGCGGAAGTGAAACGCATCGATTGAATCAAACGGGCCCATCCGGATTTGAGGAAAGCCTCTCCGGGAAGGTAGCAGATGCCGTTAAGGTCAAGCGATTCCTGCGCCTTGGAGAGAGGTGCGTTCAGATCCAAACCCAATTCTTCAAGTATGTCCGATGCTCCTGAAACTCCGGTGACGAGTCTCGCGCCTTTTTTAGCCATGGTAAGTCCGCATGCGGCGGCAATCACTGCGGCCGGAGTCGAGCAGTTGACTGTTTTCAGAGCATCGGAACCCGTGCCGACGATATCGCATATCGCGCCTGTGCGGACTGTCCTGATCTTTGCGGTGTCATAAAGATCAAGCGCGTCCCAGACCCCTGCAAGTTCCTCGGTTGTGGGACCCCTCGTTATGTGTGCGAGCAGAAATGCGCCCTGCTGAAGCTCAGGCTGTTCATTCAGAATCACCTGGCGGTATGCGTCGCAGGCCTCTTCCCTTGTAAGTATGCGCCCCCTGGACACTTCTCCTATCAGGCGCCCCATCTGGCGCAGATTGTTTTCTGAATACATATTCCCCCTTTTAGGACGTTTACTTTAGGCGGCCATGGGCCGCAGCTTTTGAACAATAGAATATCGAACATTCGAATGACGAATTACGAAGTGAAGATAATCTGAACGCATAGTGAAGTGGATTTTTGATTTACGAGCGTGACAACGCTCCGTGGAGTGCGGGAACTTGCCGCGTCGGGCGTAGCTTCTTGGCGAAGACTGATTACCGCCTTGTTTCGTGAAATTTATTTCACGGCATTTAAATGGGACGGAATAAATTCCGTCATTAAAGGCGGCAATAAATTGCCGCACTCCAAGTGCGAATTTCGCAATTCGCAGAAGATGAAGTTCGAAAATTGAATGATAGATATTCATAACTATGAAATTCCTTAACGTTAATTTGACCGAGATAATTTCAAGTGTCAGTCTATTTTGCAGAAACCACCCATTTCAATCCTTTTCCTTCAAGGATTTTGCGAAGTCCGCAATCGGTTTTTTCCAGAGGCAGCACTTCTGATATAAGTTGCCCGACATGATCAGCATGACTGGCAAGGAGTTCCAGAGCCTTTCGCATTTGGGGGCGGGTACAGCCGTAAGCACCGCATAACCCGAGTTCGCGGTAATGGATTTCGTTCATTACAGCCGCAGTAAATGCTTCGGAATCTTTCAAAAAACCGCTGAAAAGGCAAAATTTCCCGCCAGACCGTAATTTGCGGAGTCCGCAAAGCAGGGATTCCGGATTAGAAGTCGCATTGACAGCCGCATCAAATACGGTGCCGGACGGCGGAACCGGTAAAATTTCAGCTCCTGAAGTTTTCAGGAAGTTACGTCCCAGCTTTCTCCTGGACGAAGAGAGTTCAAGCACGGTTGGGACTGCACGGTAAACCTTACCCGCCGCAAAAGCCAACAATAGACCCAATGGTCCACCGCCAAGGATGAGGAGTTTCTGGCCTTGTTGAAGTTTAAGCTTTTCAAGGGCGTTTATCGCCGCTCCAAGCGGTTCGGCCAAAGTTGCAGTAACAGATGAAAGTGTATCCGGAACATTAATCAGACTTGAAGAAGGGGCAGCTGCATATTCGGCCAGCCCGCCGTCGCGGCTGAATCCGATTATTTTTAATGAAGGGCATAAATTTTCGCGATGGGTTCCGCAGAAATCACATTTCCCGCAGGCAAGTCCCGGCCAGACGACTACGCGACGACCGCTCCTGGTTTCAACACCGCAGATCTCGTGTCCGAGAATCCTTGGCAGAACCATGTCGCGTTGCCCGCTTGTCAGCATTTTTGCATCGGTCCGGCAGAGTCCACAAGCGGTAACACGCACTAGTTTTTCATCTTTTCCCGATTCCGGAACTGGAATTTCCGCCAGGGACGCGTCTCCAATTTTGTGAAGAACGAAGGCCTTCATTTACGCCCATTTCGGCTTTCTTTTCGGTTTTGGAATGGTGGCGGCGATGTCATATACATGCGCGCCGTTTATGATTTTTATTATCAGATCGGCGGAAACCTCTCCGATTCCGTCGATTTCAAGCAGTTCTTTCCGTGAGGCGGAGAACAAGGGCTGTTCATGCTCGAGCAAGGGGATGTTTGCTCTTTCCAGAGCGCTAGCGACAGGTCCGTTCTTGCCTTTCAGCAAAAGCTGGAGCTTATAGATTTTTTCAATTATCTGCTGGTTGGTCATGAAGTTAAAATCTTAGGATGAATGGATTATTGGATGACTGGATGGATGTAAATAAATAGGAATTCAGCAATTGATTGATTTCAAAACCATTCATCCATCAATCCAAACATCCATTCATCCGTTCTTAAATATTATCTGCGGCGTCTTTTTGCGCCCCATGAGCCGCGCATAGGAATAGAGCTGCTGCGGGGAGCTCCAGGCCTTGACCCGCCGCTTCTTCCGCCCCTTCCGCCTCCGCCGCCTGCGGATTTGCGTCCGGACGGGATATCGAATTTACTGTATTCGAAACCCTCCAGAGTGCGTTTTTCAACAGTGGTTCCAAGACGGCGTTCGATATCGCGCACTTCGGAGGCGTCTTCAGCGGATATCAGTGTAATTGCATCGCCTGTACGTTCGGCACGGCCGGTACGGCCTATGCGGTGGATATAATTGATTGCCGTGTCCGGAATGTCGTAATTTATCACATGCGAAATGCTTTCAATGTCAAGGCCGCGGGCCGCAATGTCGGTCGCCACCATTATTTTCAGCCTCTTGGAACGGAAGCCGTCAAGGGCCTCCTTGCGCTGATTCTGGGATTTGTTGGCATGTAAGAGACCTGTGGCGAATCCGGCTCTTGACAGGCTGTCCATTACACGGTCCGCCCTGCGTTTGGTACGTGTGAACACCAGGATTGACTCATGTTTCATTGTTTTCAGAATTTCCAGGAGCAGGGCTGTTTTCTGGCTTTCGGGAACCGGGTAGAAACAGTGGTCGATAGTTTCCGCAGGCGCTTCGCTGCTGATGCTTATCCGTTTGGGATTCTTCATGCTGTGCTGAATGAGGTCAATCAGTTCCTGTGCGAATGTCGCCGAGAACAGGAGAGTCTGGCGTTCTTTGGGCAACGACGACAGGATTTTCTTTATGTCTGGAAGGAAACCCATGTCGAGCATCCTGTCCGCCTCATCAAGAACAACGGCCTCAATATGTTTAAGGTTGACATTTCCCTGTCTCATGTGGTCCAGCATGCGGCCCGGGCAGCAGACTATTATTTCCGTCCCGTCGGTCAATGCGCGCAACTGCGGTTTGAATCCAACTCCACCGTACACTACGGCTGAGCGGATATGGGTGTTGTGGGCAAGCACTTTGATTACTTCCCTGTTCTGTTCGGCAAGTTCGCGTGTAGGCGCAACTATGAGAACCCTGGGGGAGGTTAAACGAGCCGGTTTTTTAAGCAGATGCTGGAGCAGTGGAAGCACAAAAGCCGCTGTCTTACCGGTTCCTGTTGCTGCCGTACCGATAAGGTCGGAGCCTTCCATGCATATCGGAATCGCCTTTTCCTGAATGTCTGTCGGGGTTGTGTAACCTGCATCTGTCACGGCGCGCATGAGACGGGGGTCCAGATTGAAATCATTGAAATTCATAATACCTCTTTTTGTTGATGCGGAGTACCATCGGCGGGAAAGAATTGCCTGTCTCGCGTAACTGGCCAGCGTATACTAACTTTTGTATATTCTTTGTAAAATTTGAAGTCCGAAGAATTTGAGAGAATAAGTAAACTCCTTCTTGGCTTTTGTAAACATATACCTTTAACCGGTTTATGCAAGAAGCAATGCAATAAAACAAAATTTCCTTGACAGGGCAAGGCTACTTGCCCCGTCAAGGAAATTTATCATGAGTATGATTTTTGAAGAAATAAAAAAAAGACTCAGCAATCGCAGTCCGGGGGCACAAGCTGAACGGAGATGCCTCCATCGACCACAAGGCCCGCCCCGTTGATCCTGGCCGCGTTTTCAGAGGCCATAAACAATACCGCTTCGGCAATATCATTGCCGTCGGCCTCCTTTCCAACCGGAATATTGGCCCGGCGCCGGGCCGCCTCGGTGGTCAGCTTCGCCCAGCGGTCGGTATGGATGTAGCCGGCAACTACGCAATTGACCCTGATCCCCTTCGGACCCAGTTCGAGAGCCATTGCCCTGTTCAGTGAGTTGATTGCGCCTTTACTGGCGACATATGCGGTGCGTTTCAGAATCGCACGCTCTGCAGTGTTTGAACCGATATTGACGATTGCCCCGGCACCTTTTTTCAGCATCATCCTAGCCGCGCACTGGGAACAGTGGTAGGTGCCGAACACATTGATCCGGAAAACCTCTTCGAGCACGCTCAGGGGCGTGTCCACAAGAGAGTACCCGACTCCCTGAATTATGGCGTTGTTGACCAGCACATCCAAACTCCCGCATTCCCTTTCAATCTTTGCGAACATCGCATCAACCTGGTCCGGACAGGAAATGTCGGCAGTAACTTCGACCACCTTGACACCGTAAGTCTCCCGCAGCCTCTTCGCCTCGCGTGCCACATCCTCGGACTTGCGCCCGTTCAACGCCACTACGGCACCTTCCCGGGCAAATGCCTCCGCTATGGCCAATCCAGTATTTCGCACCGCACCTGTGACCAAGACAACTTTGTCCTTAAAACGCATTTCAGATCTCCTTAATTATATTTTTTCCGCTGTCAGGGCAAGAACTTCCTGTCCCGCCAGGACGATTTCACTGTCCATATCCACAATCCGTTTCGAACCCATTTTCAGCCACCTTGCATCTTTATCTCGCAATTTTGCGCAGAAGCGCCTCTCTTCCCGGCTATGGTTTATAAATATGTATAGAACCCCCTCGTCACCGGCCAGCCGGCTGATTTCCACATTTTCCGCATTGCCGGTCACTTGGGCAACAGGCTTTATACCGGATGCCATAATTTCCTTCCGCATCAGGGAAGTGAAGGCCGACTGCGGATTTTGGAGATACTGACGGAAAACCTCTGTTCCAAAGATGACAGCCCGGCCTTTTCCAAAATCATGAACCACCGCTGCGGCTTCACCGTTGCCGTATGTGGCCACGGCTGTTCCACCTTTCAGGCAGTATTCGCTCCAGAACAGGCACACTTCCGCTTTTCCTTCCTGACAGATGACTTCAGGTGCGGTCTCCCGGCCTTCACGGTCATGGGTTTGACAGCCGAACACCTCGTCCAGACCAAAGCCCGGAGCCGTATATTGGAGGATGTTGTCTGTGGAGCGGAATGCGAACGGGCTCTCCGCTATGACAGTTCCTCCGGCGGCGACGTAATTTCTGATTTTCTCGGCCAACTCGGAGCTCATGTGCTCCTGCATTGGCAGGAGCAGCAGGTGGTAGAGGTCCAGCTCCGATAACTGACACTCGGTAAGGCAGTCGGTTGGAACATGCATGTCCCACAGCAGTTTATACGCGCCTACCCTGCTGTCGTGCTCATCGGAGTATGTCGCCGGACGGTGAGCTCCGCAAAGCCCGTCCATGAGGATTTGCTGGTCCTCAAGAGTCAGAATGGCGGCCTGTCGTTCCGGGACGACATCGTTCAGCAATCTGGCGTTGTCCTGAAGTGTTTTGGAAAACTCCGACATGTATTGGGCGCGCCGGGAAACCGTCCCGTCCCATTTCATCAGATTGAACAGCGCCACCTGGCCGTCGGACAAGCGGCTGCGGTAATTCCACAGGAGGATGCCTTTCACATTATGCGCCAGCAACTGGTGGAAATTGACCATGTGCTGTGCGCGGGTGGCCATGGCCAGATTCGGTCCGGCGCCGCTTTCAAGCACTATCATCCGCCGTTTCTCTTCCGCTGAAACACTGCGGATGCGGCTCAGCTTGTAGGCGCTCAGGGCACCGGTTCCAATATCGTATTTGTGCTCGACGGTGTAGAATGAAAGCCCCATTAACGACATGCTCTGTCCGACCCTGCCCAGATCCATGCCGTATTGCGGAGCGTTAACCGGCCCCTCCATGGCGGCCAGGTGATAAACAATATTTGAGGTGGTGGGACGCTGTCTCGGATCGTTGCCCCGGACAATTACATTTATCTTTTCCATGTTGTCGTAAAGCCGGAACTGGTTGAACTGCAGCCAGTCTCGCCATGAATTCAGAACTCCCGCCCCGGACGGGGCGACCACCTCCGCCCAGTTCCTGAACCTGACCGGATATTCCGTGCCCCAAAGCCTGCTCAGTTCGTCAAGGTCATCCTTGTATTTATCTTTCAGCCATTTTTGGAATTTTTCCTGTGTGTGTTTGCAGTAGCAGACATACGAGGCTGGCTCGTTCCATGTCATCCAGGCCCAAAGCGCATCGCATTCGGCGTAACGCCTTACTGTCCGCTCCATGAACTCGAATGCCTTGCGCCGGTAGATCGGAGTGTCGGAACAGATACCGGAACCGGGAGCCCAGGCGTGGGCGGGTGCCGCCGCCGAGCTCTGCCGCGGAAGGCATTCCGGATTCCTCTGCATATATTCCGGAGGATATATCCCGCAGATATGGGCGAAGACACCGCCAAAATTCAGAACGACCTTGAGCCCATGCTTCGCGGCCAGCTCCAGAGCGAAGTCCTGCTTCGAGTAGTCAAAGACTCCCTCCTCGCGTTCGATCCGGTCCCATGCGGCGAAGATCCTGATGGTGTTGAAGTTCAGCTTCCGCATGGTCGCGAAATCACTGTCCCATTCAGCCTCCGGCCAATCCATTGACTTTGCATAAGGTGCGCACGAGGCGCCGAAAAGAAATTGCTCTTCAAAGAGATTTTGCATATGCTTTCCCATGTTTATCGTTGACGGGCTGTTATGCCAGCGGAACCACTTTTAGGTCCGTCAGTATCAGCGGGTCGGTGCTGACTGGCAGAGGTTTGAAATGGCGGATTCCTTCCGCCTTCGGATCAGGTTTCATCCAGGTTTCACCGCAAGTGCGTTTGTCAAATTCGCATTTTACGGCATATACCTCCTGCGTCAGAGGATCGACCAAAACAGGATTCTCCAGGTGCAATCCGTTTTCAATCCAATAGAACATTTCCGCCTGCCTTACTACAGGATCGTTCTCAAGGGACTCGGGAATCCACCAGGCGTGTACGGGCACGTCGCCCCGGACAAAATTCGCATGCCAGGTGGCGGCTTTTGTGGCGCGCAGGTCGGAGGTGTCGTCGAGAATGCTCATGTGCGCCGCCGTCCGTCCGTTGGCAGACTCCAGCGGGTCGCATAGCAGTGTGCAGAGAGTTTGAAGTGCGTAATAGGCGGGCTTCGGAGAACCGTCCTCCAGGCGAACCAGACCGTAATGGTAGGTGCGCTTGTCCCCGGCGTAGTGTGCGAAATCAGCCATATGGAACCAGCTGCTCATCGCACAGCCGTTGTGCAGTTCCAGAAGTGTCCGGCGCAGGAGCATACGGGCCTGGATGTCCTCGCTCAATTTCATGGTCGCAAGAGCACCTGAATTTCCACCTGATGGAACCAAAGACTGTACTCCGGCCTCGCCCTGCCAGTATTGGAGCGACGGCTTGTACTTGTTGACAATGTGCGTGAAGGCGGCAATCTCCTGGGCACTGTGGCGTTCCGGGACGGACTTGTAGCCGTGATAGGTTATGATGTCTATAAGTTCGTGCATTCCCGCCTTCATGCAGTCTTCCAGATACTTGAGGCTCCAGACGGTCATTCCCCAGGCGATGGCACCGCCAATGAGCTTGGCGTCGGGCTGCTCTTCGCGCAGCGGTTTGGCGGTCAACCGCACCAAATCCACATAGTCGGCGGCTTTCGGCTGACATTTCCAGAAGCTCAGCAGATCCGCCTCGTTCCAGACTTCGTAATGGGTCACACGGCCTCGGAAATGCCGGACAAGGGCCCGCACATAATTCTGCCAGCCTTTGCGCTCCTCGTCTGTGTGTATTGGTGGGAAACCTACTCCAAACTCATTGCATCCCTGGTAGTTAGGGGATATGCCTTCGGGCGATGTGTTCATATTCTTCGTGTAAACCGGGTTTCCGTAGCTGATGCTCAGCCACGGGAAAACGCCGCGTTCCAGCAATTTATCCACTATTGCGTCAAGCCAGGCGAAATCATAAACTCCCGTCTGTTTTTCGGTCTTCGCCCAACCGGTCTGCACGCGTGCCCACTTGATTCCAAGTTCGTCGAGAACGGGCCAAGCCTGGTTGACATCCCACATATTCCGGTCAAGGCATTCAAATCCAGCCCCGAGCCGGGAAGAGGATATTTCCGTGCTTTTCCGGTTTTTCAGTTTTCCTAGATAACTCAAATTGCCGTAATCACTGTATTTCATCATTTTCTCCTTTTATTAAAACGGTTCAGGCATTATGCCTGTGCCTATGCCCTTTTTACACAACATCTTAACTGAATTGCTGAAAAAATCCGAGCCTACCACAAGTTCATTCCAGGCATCATCACATGTTTTTTGGGAGGCGGGAAGTTCTTTTTCATTTTTGCGCTTATTCCATGCATCGACAAAATATTCTGGGAAAACGTTTGCGGGAACAGGCACGCAGCCGGACGCACCCAATTCTTCCATCCGGTGGAAATCGGGACGCATCCCCTGATAGACCTTCAATCCGTGGCTTCCGCCTTTTTTGCACAGGTCGGCAAAGAAGCCACTGTTCCCGGAGCTGTCCTTGCAGGCTGTTATCCACCCTCGTTTTTTCATATCGCATATGAACTCAACTGAAAGCTCGGTTCCGGTGCAAACCGGGATATTGTATAAAATCAGTTCAAGGCTTGTCGCCAGGCGCATCTTTTCAAAATGACGCAACAGTTGTGTGTCATTCGCCGCCCTGCAATAATAAGGAGGTATAACCACTGCTGCCATGATACCCGAACCTTCGAGCATCTTAAGGCGTTCAACATTGCGCATTGTTGACGGTTCCAGCACTCCCGCCAAGATTGGAATGCGCCCAGACACATGGGCTACAGCCGTTTCAATCACCTTTTCGTATTGCCGCTGTGTAATTACCGCGCCCAATCCTGCCGTTCCGGCCAGAAAAAGGGCGTGAACCCCGCCGTTCATCAATTTGTCCAGTAGTTGTCTTAAGGCGACAGTATCAATCTCCTGGTCCCCATTGAGCGGTGTTAAAACAGGCGGTATTATCCCGTCAGGTATCATTTTCTTTCCTTTATTTTTAAACTGTCCTCTAAATCAGGAAATGACAAACGGTTAAAAAATGTAATCCTGATTCTGAATTCGTATTTCATCCGAAATTATCATGCGAAAACAGCCGTGATTCCTCCAGCATGACAATAAAATTGTCCACCGGCACATATTTGGCGAGAGAATTGCCGGAACCGAATGCGTAGCCCCCGTCGAGCGAGCAAGTCCTTAGAATATTGCGTACGCGCGCACGCAGCGTCTTCTCATCCGCCCGGCAGAGCACATCCAGATCAAGCCCCCCCACAAGGGCTGTCCTGCCCCCATAAACACGTTTCACATCTTCAACAGGCATGATTGCGTCCTCGAACGAGTGTTTGGCATCCATTTTCACATCGTCTATGAGCACGTCCATAATTCCCATGAGATTCCCGCAGGAATGCACGAAATACAGTTTGCCTTGACTGTGCGCTATATCGGCGCAGATTTTATGGATGGGAATGTTGTGGGCATTAAAAAACTCTGGAGGATACATTGTTTGCGTCTTAAAACCCATGTCATCGAAACCGACAATGACACCGATGCACGAGAACTGCCCGAGCAATTCGGCGTATGCGGTAAAAATAGCGGAAAGCTTTTCGAAAACGGCATTGATGAGATCTGGCTGATCATATATCATGTAGCATA
>JBAZRS010000069.1:11328-13116 GCA_041662825.1 Victivallales bacterium
GCCTCGTATCCGAGAAGGAGTTTGTACCAGCCAATATCCATCGGGCTGCTGCATTTCATGTTTTCAGGAAGATGTTTTTCCAGCCATTCCAGAGGACGCGTGTCCAGTCTGGATATGTCCGGCCACGGATACTTTTCAAAGTCCTCCCATGATGCAATGGGACCGCGCGCACATTCGTCGCTGGACTTCGAGTCCGATTCGGCCATGGAATTTTTTTCCCTGGATGACAAAGGGAATTTCGGACGGCACAGGTATTCATCTACGAAAAAGACATCGTTCCCCAAAACTTGGTGGAGCGCAATTTCACTTTCCAGCCCGTAGGAGCTATCTCCGGTTCTAGGAGGCCGAATGTTGAACCGGGCCATCAGTTCATTCTTTATTTCTTTGTCGTAATAAGCCTCAAAATAGTGTACCCGTGTAGGTTTTTCCTGACGCAGGATACATTTTTTGAAGCGGTCAAAATCCGGAATAACCGGATGTTTCATGAATTCGACCTGATTGTTTTTCCCCATTTTCGTATCCAGTCAAGTTCCAACAAGTTGTATAAATATTTCTTTGTTACAGGCAAATTATATCATAGCGGACAGGAACTGGAAAGAATAAATTGGCCATTATAGACAATATGTCTTGTATAATTTGGACAATAGGGATAAAATGGTGCCTAGAAGCCAAGTGCCCGAGTTGCCGAGTAAAGAAATTTTCTCACTGCCTCTTGATCTTTCTCTTGGCCACTTGGTCACTTGGATTCTTGGCCACTAACTCTCACTGCGGTTAAACATGACAAAACCCTTAAATCAAAAGACCGGACTGATAAACATCGAACTCTTCATTGGCGGAGCGCCATTGCTTGAAACACGGCTGTGTGAAGGGCTGCTGGAATTCGGACAGAGCCATCCGCAATGGAGGTTCTCCATGCGCGGAGCCAGTTTCAAATATACTGAAAGGTGGCTGAAGGAACATCGCATTGCCGGAGTGATTGCGTTAATTGATTCCAAACCGGTTGCACGGATACTTGATGCCGTCGGCATTCCCTGGGTGCATTTGCTGCCTGGGAAGATAGTAACTCAGCCTTGTGTGAATGTCGACGACCGCGTCATCGGGCGCATGGGGGCGGAATTTTTCATTGAAAAAGGCTTTTTGCGATGCGCCTTTTGCGGCGTAGGAACCACTTGGAGCGCCGAGAGGGGAGCAGGATTCCGCGAACGGTTGTCCGAATCAGGGAGGGAATGCGAATTCACCGATATCCCGTTTGATCTCGGACTTGACTGGGGATTTTCCGCCATTTCCGAGCGACACTTGGTCCGCTGGGTTACCGGTCTTGAACGTGGAGTGGCCGTGATGACCGCGCATGATGCCCTGGCAAACCGGCTTGTTGACTTATGCCTGCGTCAGGGACTGCGGGTTCCGCAGGACATTGTCGTGCTTGGTGTAGGAAACCATGATTTGCTGTGCAAGCTCAGCCCGGTTCCCATTTCCAGCATAGATGCGGCAGTGCCAAAAGCCGCAATACTAGGTGCGGCAATGCTGGAGAAAATGATCAATGGAATCCATCCTTCGTCGCCTGTAGTCGTACCTCCAAACGGTGTAGTGGAACGAAGTTCCACTGAGATATTGTCATACGGTGATGACTTGGTGGCGAAAGTCATATCCCATATTCGGGATCACGCATGTGAGGGAACCGCTGTGAAGAGCCTGCCGAAAATGTTTTCCGTCTCCAGGCGCACGCTTTCCAGGCGCTTCGAAAAGTACGTCGGGCACTCACCCGCCGCTGAAATACGAAAGAATAGG
>JBAZRS010000069.1:13126-13927 GCA_041662825.1 Victivallales bacterium
GAATAGGCTGAGACACGCCCGCCGCATGCTTACAGATACCAAGATGTCCCTTACGGAAATCGCCTATGCCTGCGGCTATACAGACCTGTCCCACATGGATCGCTCCTTCCGTGCCGCATTAGGCAGCAGCCCGGGATCCTTAAGAAAGGCATAGTTTAGTTGTCAGTCATCGGTAAGCAGTTTTCAGGTCAGAAAAGCCCAAGCATTTTCCAAATAGCCGGATAATCCGTATGATAAAAATAAATAACATACAATATGGGGAGGAAACAGCATGACCGACAAACCGAATATCATCTATATCCTGGCCGACTTCGGGGAACTCGAAAAATTTGGACATAATCCGAGCCATGTATTCAGGGGACATAAGGCCGACATCTATGAAGGTGGACACAGGATTCCCCTTATCGTCCGCTGGCCGGCCAGAATCAGGGGCGGTGCAATTTCAAAACAGACCGTTTGCCTGTCCGACCTCCTGTCCACTGTAGCAGAGATAATCGGTAGAAAATTACCGGACAACGCAGGTGAGGACAGCGTAAGCAATCTCCCTGTCTGGCTGGAGAAGCAAAAAGAGGATGAACATTTGCGTGAGGCTATTGTCCACCATTCGATCAACGGATCTTTCTCCATCAGGCAGGGGCGCTGGAAATTGGAGTTTTGCCCGGGATCCGGCGGTTGGAGCTATCCTGTTCCCGGCACTGACGATGAGGCCGGAATGCCTCCCGTCCAGCTTTATGATCTTGAAGCGGATATTGGCGAACGGGCAAACCTGCAGGACAAACATCCGGACGTAATGGCAAAACT
>JBAZRS010000070.1:0-13800 GCA_041662825.1 Victivallales bacterium
CATGTGAGCGATGACAAGATAATCCATTCCCGATAAAGCGCGGAGGCAAAATTCCGGATTAGAAACGTCCCCTATCATTTTCTCATGTGTGGTTTCGAAATCGGAGACATCTACCAAGCGCAAACGGAAGTCTTTCTCGAACGCTTTGATTATCCCGCGGCCAAGAAAACCGGCGGAACCGGTGAAGACAATGTTCTTTTTATTTGATTTGCCCATTTTTAATTCCCGAAACGTGTGACAGACGTACCGTCGACAGGCATAACCCTTGCTCCACGTCTTCTTTAATATTTCGCGCCTTCAGTTCAACTTCTAAAGTTCCCGGTTTTTCAATCCGAACCGTCCCAAGCTTGGTGAACGCCTCCTCGAAGTGATAGTTGCGGAGGGAGTTCATGCGCCCGTCGTCTTTTATGGTTCCCGTCAAGATTTGATTTCCGACACGA
The DNA here is from genome assembly GCA_041662825.1 of Victivallales bacterium. Classification (GTDB taxonomy): domain Bacteria; phylum Verrucomicrobiota; class Lentisphaeria; order Victivallales; family GWF2-50-93; genus GWF2-50-93. Next base: position 441 of record JBAZRS010000070.1, read on the forward strand.
AACTCGACATCATGTCCGCCTTTCCACGGTTCATACTTTTTCGCCATCGTGCGGATCTGGATCTCATATTCGCCGGGTTGTATCACACGGCAGTTCCAGCTCATGTAATCCTCAGGGCTGTACCAGTTTTCCGTAACGCCCGAAGGACCTACTCCCATCGCCGAATCATTGCCCACTTCATTGTTGGATTCCGCCGCCATCGCGGCCATCAATGCGCCTCCGAAAGCCGTTTTCTTTCGTGGAGCAGCGGGATTGCTGTTGCGATGCACTGTCCCCTTGTGCGCCGGAAGTGACAATGTACCGTCCTCCTGCTGACATGATTCCTGCACGACATTCGGCTTCCCGATGCATGCTATTCTTACTACTACCACATGTGAAGAAGGACTGGTTTCCGGCAATTGGATTTTGATGATCGGAGTTCCGTTTTCGGAACTTTTTGAAAACTCCAGAAGTTTCGGTTTTTTTCCAAGCAACGTCACGGAAGTTATCGGATTGTCAAGACCGACAAGGGTGAAATCCTTTCCAGGCCAGCCGCTGAACAGCAGATAAAAATTCTCATCCTTGACTGTCACACGCCCCCAGTCAAATTCGCAGTTGAAAGGATTCGGGGAAGTCCCGTAAATCGCCTCACCGTTGATACTCATCCATTTCCCGACCTGCTTCAATATATTGACAGATGGCTCCGGAACCCTTCCCCTGGCATCCGGCCCTATGTTGAGAAGATAGTTGACTCCCTTGTTCGCAAGATCGGCTATCGCCCCTATTATTTCCTCAGGCTTGCGCCACTTATGATCACTTGCCTTGAATCCCCAGGAACTGTTGAGTGTGCCCGGAGTTTCCCAGTCGCCCGCCGGTGTCCCGAGCGGCATCTGGTTATCGCCTAGGGAACCATAATCGCCCATGCTGTGTCCGACCCGCCCGCTGACAAGGCAGTCAGGCTGCAGTTCATGAACAAAATCGCGGATGCGCCTGCTCTGCTCCGCTGTTATGTTGGTGGCCATGTCGAACCATATCAGTCCGATTCTGCCATAATTAGTCAACAGTTCCCGGAGCTGCGGGAGGCATTTCCCCTCGAAATAGCGCTCGAATTTTTTCTTGGCCGGATCAAAATCCCAGTCGTTGCCTCCTCCGTCCGGATGGGCCCAGTCGAGATCCTGGGAATAATAGACGCAGAATACCAAGCCGTACTTCGCGCAGGCTTTTGCGAGTTCCGCAAGCTGATCGCGTTTGAACGGAGTGGCGTCGACAATGTTGTATTTGTCCACCTTTGAATGGAACATTGCGAACCCGTCATGGTGCTTGGCTGTGACGACGAGATATTTCATTCCCGCATCCTTTGCGAGTTTCGCAATGAAATCGGCATCGAAATCTACGGGATTAAAAGTTTTCGCAAGCTTAGCGTATTCTTTAAGCGGAATCTTCGCATGGCGCATAATCCATTCGGAAAGACCACCAATTTCCTTCCCTTTCCATTCACCGGCGGGTTCGGAATAGAGTCCCCAGTGGATGAACATTCCGAAACGCGCATCACGCCACCATTTAAGACGATCTGTGACAGTTTTTCCCGTTTGCATGATCTTAGGCATAATTATTGTCCCTTTATACTTATTTTAATAGATTCACCTTGTACAAACTTGCGGATGAAAATTATCAAATAATCCGCCGAGGGATGAGCATTGGAATGTCAGTAATTATTTCTCAGGTTTCAATGTCATGCGTACCGGCATGAACGTCCTATATGGTATCTTTACTGTTGTAATTCCATTCGCCTGCGTGGTGCTGCAGTCTTTCGGTGCATCCGCATCAAGCTTTGCAATCTCCCATTTCCCGACTATGGATAGGACAATGTCTCCCGAGAGGAAGACTTTACTTTCCGCCCATCCGGGCCAGCTGTCCATGTCCGTGGATGCCGCACTGAGGCGGAGGTTCCCGTCTTTTTCACGCAACATGACCGAACAGGGACGGTTTGCCTTTAAGAGAAAGTCGCTGGTCGTCGGTCGTTTGTCGCCAGTTGGGGATGGAGACCAAGAGTGATCAAAGATGATGTAACCAGTTGTATTAGAATCCCGATCCCAGAGGATATGCGCCTTGGCGTCCTTCTGGATTATCCTGTAAGGTGCTTCTTTCTCAGACTGTTTACTGATCACTGATGACTGATTACTTTTGTTCGCCATCTCCTTGGCGAAGCTTCCCATCGCCTCCGGCGTGGTTTCTGGAATTAGGGTATAGACGCATTCGGTGGTGTCCGGCCTGCTGCCGTGGTCAAACCAGGCAATGGCGAAGTTGCCGGTTGTGGGTTCGAAATTCCGAGGGTCGTCCTTGGGGAATTCCTGTACTGGTTTGGCCCAGACCTTCCAGATATAATTCCATTTCTGTTCGTGTCTTTCAAACCTGAGCGGCGCGGGATTCGGATGAATGTAATAGCCCGAGTTCTTATTGTCTATCAGCCAGTGGGCCGCTCCGAGAAGGAGCGACTTTTCAAAAGGAAAGGCCGTAATCTTCTCACCGTCAATCCAGCACGGTTCCTTTTCGGGGGAGGCAGTAACAGATTCCATCGTGGAATTCTGACCAAAAGTAGTTGCTAACCCTTTGCTTCCTCCGGAACCGAAGGAGTTCTGAAAGAGCGTGGTGGCGAACCGTAAAGACTTCTCCTTGTCCCTCGCACCGGGTCCGCGCCCGATGTCCGTAGTGATCATAGTTATGCGATTCCCAAAGCAGAAAGCGGATTTATGGAACCTGATATTGTCGCTAAACCTCGAGCTTTGATGGATGAATTCCAATCCCCAAATGCCGTCATCATCCATGTCGGTACCGCCGCCGAACGTATTCTCCGCCTCCACCAAGCGGCAGCGGAGTTCCGCCTCCGTCTCCCCAAGATAGCCGGTGGTGCCGGGCTGATGTCGGTGATCCCAGCCTTCCAGACGATAGCCGCTGTCCCATGGTGAAGGCGGGTTCCCCGCCGAGACCACAAATACCGATCCGTTGCGTGAGTAATGGTTGAAAGCGGAAGCTATGTAGCCGGGATTGGGTTCATAAGGTCTTCTGAACTTGTACTGGCCGGCGATGCTGACCAGCCAGTTGTCGCGCCGGTGCAGAGCTATGGAGGCACCGTTCAACGTCTTGTGTCCGCTGAACTTGTAAGGCTCTATCCCCAGCGAACGGAATTCCTGGACGTGCGGATCTTTTGATTTTTCACCCTCCACCGCGAGAAAGATCGCCGCCACCTCCGGATCAATGCCCTGTCGGCTCTCTGCTGTGTCGCAGTGCGACAACATCAGAGATAAACCGGCCAGATTAATTGTCAACGGCTGTCCGGTATAGCCGGGAATGTTGGGAGGAACCGTACTGGAAGCTCCGCCCATGAATGCCATAGCCATGAAAGACCTTTTCAGCATTGCAATTGCATCAGGATTAAGTCGAAAGCAGGAGCCTCTGAGATTATATGCATCTGCTATAAAGACCCCGCAAGCATAAGCAATATGAAACATGGGATGATGATGGACGGTCCCATCCCAGGCGTAAGGTTCGCCTAGCGCAGGGTCGCAGAGGAGACTGACGGTACGCTGATATGCATAAAGTCGTTGTAGTCGCTCGGATTGGTCTGGAAGAAGCGTCGTCAATGCCAGTAATCGCCGATATTCACCGGAAAAATCAGTATTGCGTGGAAAGTAACCGGCATGCTCCCAGTCTTTGATCATGAGTACGTCACCGCGAATGGCGAGACCACAAGCAGCACTCGACAGCAGCATATCGCGTAAACGTCCGGTCTTCGCCAACTCGTCGCGCATGGTGGTAATGCAGGTCACGTCAAACCCGCTGCTGGATATGTTGTTGTCCCCCTCGTCATATCCCTGGTCAAGAAGGTGGTCGCAGATATCGAAAAAGGCGTTCAGCAATGCTGCCGCAGCCTCTTTGTTCCCTTTCCCCTTTTCGAACAGATATGCCCCTACAAGCCTCGCCATAAGCGGTGTTTTCACCTTGCCGAAATACGGAGGCTCGGACAGGGCAAACCCATCCTCGGGATCGTTGAATTTCGAGGTGCCAAAGCCTGTGGCTGAAATGACCGGCCGACCGGTGATTATCCCCTCGGGCGACCGGCGTATGCGCAGGATATCCCTGAAATCATCCAGCACTTTCGGATCGGCGAGTGCGGTGAGTTCCCGAGGTTTCAGATCCCCCGAAAAAGTACCTGCCTGTATCTTGTCCCCGTCTTTCACGCGTTCGGCGATTATCGCCATGCTTTTCTTTTCCTCTTCGGAGATTTTGTCATCGGGAACTAACGACGGCAGGTAAGTCCGGTTTTTGGAAATGTCGTGCTCAGAATAGATGAACGCTTCAGGGGTGGCTGAATTGAGTATTTCAGGATTTCCGATCCAGGGCTGCTGATTGTCGGCATAAGGCTTATCATGGCAATTGAAATTCACATAGTCCAGATATAACCGCCCATTTTTAACTCCGGATGGTGTTTTCATGCGGAAAGATGGAGCCGTAAGCCGAATGGCGTTGAGCGTAGTATTCGCCGGGTTTAACATGAAATGTTCGGGATACTGGTAGATTTGTTTATAAGGTGCGGCAAACGGGCGCCATCCCTTGAAGTTCAGGACATACCAGCATCTGCCGACAACATTCCCGTCCTTCAGTAGTTCCAGCCAGAGAATTTTCTCTGCAGGCTGTTCATTGTAGACCCAAAACGCCAGGCAGTCATTCTCACCCATCACCACAGGTCCGCTCGGTGATGCGACTGTGATTGAAGATTCCGGCTCCGTCCAAGTCCACCGAAGACTTTTTTCTCCCGACTTGAAACGTTCCGGGGTGACAATAAGCTCAGCCCCGTTTGTGGCGGAACACCCTTTTGGAACCGAATCCGATTCGAAATTCTCAATTGCGATGTTCGCAGTTTTCAAATCGGCGGAGTCAACCGTAAGCGCGACAGCCATCAATATAGCGGTGAAAAATAAGAACTTCACACTTCCAATATTGTTTAACATTATCTCATCTCCTCCATTAAGTCGAGTTTCCGAACTGCCTGTTGATTTAATGCTAAGTTGCAATCAAACTGTAGCCGCTTCACTCAGCTGACGCGTTACTTTCCCGATGAATGCAACTCGTTATAAATAATAGCTTGGAAAGACTGACTTTTCTTGTAAAAGGACAGGTATAGACCCAAAGATTCCATTACGGCGGGCATCCGAAAAACTTGCTGGTATTCCAGGAAACAGATACTTCATTGGAAATTTCCTGCATGGTTCTATGTTCCAAATGCCCGTCTCCGAGGATGGTGTTTGTAGATTTGTTGTGCCGGAAATCAGTATAGGTAGCCCAGTTAGGTTGATCAATCACAAATCTACCGCTGTAACTTCCACTGTTACTTCTCCCTTCTATGAATACACATTGATCCGAAGGATACTTCAGCTGATGGATTTTCTGGTATGCGACGATACTGGGACTTGCCTTATTGTCTCCACCCATATTGTACTGCGGCATCGCGTAATGAATTTCAAACAGATAATCTGGATTTATTTTACCGCTTTGGGGTGTAGCTCGCATTGAAGGGCAGGTTATGAGCGAACGCCCTCGGTATTTGACAGGTATGCCCCCCCAGTAACCGTCAACCATGGTAGGCATATTGAGATAGTCGCGAACAGCATAGGGCCAGTAATTTGCTCCAGTATTTGTAACGTATCCCGCGCCGCCGAAACGGCTGACAGTATTGGTGAGAGACAAAAGCCAGTCGTCGTAGTCGCCAGAATAATATATCCAGGCATAACCGAGCTGCTTCATATTTCCGCCGCACACGGCGTTATTTGCCACATCCTTCGCAGTCTTCAAAGCCGGCAACAGCATTGCAGCAAGAATTGCGATTATCGCTATCACAACGAGGAGCTCGATGAGGGTGAAATATTTCTTCATCGGAGATGATTCTCTTACAGGGATTTTTGATTTATCGCTTCTCATACAATCCTCCTTATATTGCTTACATTATATTTCATTTTCATCCTGAAGTAAATGGACTTATTAGGCAAACTCTTGCACTTTTTTGCAGAGCTTGCATATTATCACATGAAAAAAATATTGAACATCGACTTCATCAGCGAGCGAGTCAGCACTGAAGCATCGAAAGTCGCAGCTCAGGTTGACATCAAGCTTCTCCGTTTTTCCTATTTCAGGAGCCCCGACTGGCATCTTCCCGTTGAAAATAGACGCGTCTTCCACAACCACATATACTGGGAAATTGATGGAGACGGCGAACTTATCTGCAAAAACAAAACTTATCCGCTGCAAGGAGGAAACATCTACCTTCTCGGACAGAATTGTCGTGTCGGGCTGAACTGCCGTTCCAATGTGGAAAGGTATTATGCGGTATTCTCCTGCGAACTTCTCACCGGAGTAGATCTGCTTTATTTCCTGGATGAACCGGTATGTCTGGGGAAATGGACTCCCACCGACATGAAAATCCTCAACGGCATCGACCGTAAAAAGGGGATTTCGATAGAGGAAGTGTTCTTTGTGAAAGGACTGATCTTCAAATCACTCCCTAATCTGAGGCCCGAACTGGGAAAAGCGGTTGATTTCCACAGCCGGATTTATTCCAAACACAAGACCATACTCGACCACATTGACAGTAATCTCAGCGCAGGGCTCAAACTATCGTCGCTTGCAAAACTCGTCAACATGCCCAACTATGAACTGTCAAGACGCTTCAAGAACGACACCGGATTCCCGCTGAAAAACTACGTCAACCGCAAAATCTTTTCGCGAGCCAACACAATGATCCTTGAAAACAGTCTTCTCATAAAGGAGATCGCCGAAAAACTCGGTTTCAGGGACGAATACTATTTCAACCGCTTCTTCTTCAAGATGGCCGGAATTTCCCCCGGCAAATACCGCAACCAGCACATGTAACCGAATTACCCGTCATCTATCCGGATAATATTCCCGCAGTATCAAGATAAAAATTCCTATACGTTTTTCACTTCGGCATCAAAAAAAGCCTTGAATTCATCAAATCGGATATGGTTGAATGCGTGACCAAGACCTTCCTGTTCATTGTACAATAAATTCTTTACCCCGGCGGTTTGGAGCGCGTCACGAAGGAGCTTCGCACAAATCTGACCCGGACGCCACCCCACCCAGCCGTCTTCATTGCCGGTGGAGAAAATGATGGGCGGCAATTTATCCGTCAAATATGGAACAACATAAGGCAGGTCTGTGGGAATGCCGATGGCGCCGCAATGGATGACATCGGGGCAGTCATTCTCGCCGGCATAGGGGCCGAGGTTGCGCTCCTCGGGAATGCCCTTGTAGGCGTCGGATGGCTTGAACGGGAAAATCCCCTTCCCCACATCCTCATAGTCGCGAGTCATCCACTCCGGTACAAAACCCCGGTAAAAAACCGAGTAGGGATACCGATCCGCCATGACTTCGGTCACGGTGCTTTTTTGCCCAGTGCGTTTCGCTGCGGCAAGCAGCACACGGGTGGCACACTTGGATCCACCAAGCATGCCAATCTTGCCGGAGAGTCCCCATTCCTGTTTTCTGGCTCGCAACATGCGGATGGCCTTGTGCTCCGAGAAGTCGCGGCCATACGCCAGCGCTTCTCCAGGCAGCGGTTCTTCATATACAAATCCCATTATCGCCGTAGCGTAACCAAAATATGAGTAGGACATCGTGGAGGGCGTGGATGCGCAGAAAAGTGTCATTTCCCTGCTCGTGGCATCTGTGCTTCGGGGCGACAATTCCAGCAGCAGCGGAACCGGTTGTTTTGGCTTGGCCGGAATCATCAGATCCATGCGTATCCTGTTGCGGGGAGGGAGATACGGGAGTCTCATCACTTCGACATCACGGACGATTGTGCAGCCTTCCGGAATGACATAGATCCAGTCGGGATCCACCTCAACCTCCATGCCGGATAGACTTTTGATGGTCAAGATGGCCGTGTTATAGCCCATGAACACCCGATCCCGTCCTTGCACCGACGCCCTGTCAAAAAATGAAGAATCCCGCATTCCGCCAAACATCGTGTAAAGCCACACGAACTCGTCGTGAATACGGCGACCGTCACTCCCCATGTCCTTTTTTCCATAGTCCACCACAGTCACCATCATGCCGTCAGCCAGAAATCCGTTGATCAGTTCCTCATCCGTTGTCGTCCCCAATCGTTCCACCGGCAGATTGACCATGTAGACAACCATTGGCAATGTCGCGCCACGTTCCATTCCCGCCGGGGCGTAGAGCGTATACGACACATCCTTGCCATTCAGCGCCGGACTGGAAAGCTTGCCTCGAACCAGTTCGCATTTCATGTCGACTTTGTTGTCATAGGTCATTGTTTATCTCTCTAGGGAACCTCTAAAAATTGGCATATGGCGCGAGACAGGAGATTATGGAGAGCCGACAAGGAGCAAACGCCGGGAGCAGCCCCGCTGGGGGCTGTGACTGGATTTGCGACGATGACGGAATCCATAAGAATCAGTCTCCCTACGGGTTGCGGATCTTTTTGGCTCAAAGAAGAATGTTCCTCTCTCGGCGTATCTACTTGATACGCCTCCGTTCAGAAATTCTTTTTGAGCTTTCAAAAATCTTCCGCAACGCGCTACATGCGAATTTTTAAAGGTTCCCTCTATTCATTTTTTCAATTCAGACTCTACTGTGCTAACAGCCGGAAGCGGGACGGTTGCAATCGGTTCGTACGCGGTTTTGGTCACCAGACGACCGCCTTTCATGAGATGCCGGTAGAATAATAGCATACAGAACCCCAGTGCGCATACACAAAGGCCGAATATAAAGGCCGCCTTGTAGTTGTGCCCCAACCCTTCGATAAGCTGTCCGGAAATGAGCACCGTGGTCGCGCTGAAGGCGTTGTTGATCAGTGCCAGCGACGAAGTGACCGAGCCGACCTCCGCCGGATGCGCCGAGCGGAACACCACCATGGATACCACATTGCCTAAACACGACACCAGAACAACCATGAAGGCCACCAGGATCAATCTCCTTGCCGAGGAAACCTGCATGAGGAGGAAAAACAAGCAGGCATTCAGGCCGAGAAATACCGCTGCCATTTTGTAGGGGTTAATACGATCGATCAGCCAGGCGCAGGGAAAGCCAAGAGCCATGCCAAGGATGCTGGCCCACGACAGCGAGGCGCCCATCTCCGTCCGCGTCAGATGCAGTACATTTTTGGCAAACAGCCAAATCCAGGTGTTGTACAAGTTCAGCAGGCAACCCATCATCGGGAACGCCAGCATCAACACGATCATCCGTCGGTCGCGCATGCCAACCTTGAGCGCCGACCACGGTTTAAAGGATTCTGTTGTCGGCTCGCGGATCGGCGGTTCCTTGATATTGAACCCTCCCAGCAACGTGCATACCAACATCACCCCGGCTCCGAGCAGGAATGGCAATTTCTCGCTGATATCGGCCAGTTTCATGCCATAACGGAGGGCCGCGAAACTCAGTAAACCCAACACTATGCCAGGCAACACATGCACCCGCGCCAGTAACTTGCGAGGCACCATATCGATCGGCAACAGGACAACCGTCGAATAGAACATGTCCATGAAGAAGTATTTAACGATTAAGACGCCAACCAATAACAATACATTTTCGATGTAAGGGAACATTATGAGCGTCACAATCGTGAATGGCGCAGAGATCCACAGGAACGGGATACGGCGACCCCACCGGGTGACGGTGTGGTCACTCTTCCAGGAAAAATACATCACCAGGAAACTGACCAAATAACTGTTGGTGGCGCTGATGGAACCGATCATGCGTTCGCCCATGCCGATGACAGGCGAGTTCAAGCGCAATGTTATCAGGGGGTTGATCACCGCGCCAAAAACGCTCCAGCCTGTTGTGAGAACCATGTACCAGCAAATGTTGCGCCACATTAACGGACGGTCGTCATAGTAGGCTTTCAATTCCGGTGTCAATTCGTGCGGCATTTCGAGAGGATTGTAGGTTTTACTCATTGTAACTTCCACGGGGTTGTTGGTGACAGCCGCCTGACACGGATATTTAGCGAACAAAAAATCGCGGACAACACTGTTGTTTTCTTCATCGCATCTTCTCCAAAACCAGATGACAGGCCTGGTCTCCAGCATACGGAACGGTGATGACGGTTTCGTTATTGCCGGTTTTCGCGGTCGCCGAACCGGACAGCACCGACCACCGGCCCTGCAGTGTCACCGAATACGCTTCCGTATTTTTCTCATCCCATGACGCCATGGAGAGATTCAATTGTCCATCACCGCTTTCCTTTGCGATCAGCGCCGCCGCGCGGCCGACATGTTTTACCAGACCGCAATCCGCCCAGGTTGTGTCCGGCTTGAAACTCGAATAAATCCACGCTTTCGCAATCTCGTCGTAGGCGCAATGCGCGTCGGTGTCCAGCCGTTTGAACTGCACGGATCCCTGATCCGGCAAATCCATTTCTTCAGCCGCACACGAAAGCCCTGCGGCAGATAAAGTCGGCATAGAAAACACTCTTTTCATATATTAATACCTTTTCAGTTTGGCGTATCCCCATTGATTCTGTCTGAAATCACCTTCGTCCAAACACTTTCACGCTGTTGATTGCACATCTGCCAATCCCCTCCGATTTTTCAACAGTGTCATGACAGTATCCGTCAACTTGCATCTTGCCTATCCGCAAGAATGCCGGATCTCCCGCCAGGCATGTTCGGCTTTCTTCTCCAACCATATGCCATTTTGAATCCTGAAGAACTTGAAACCTAATATGCTTTTCATCAATCTGAATGCGTAACGCTTCAATTGTTCCCTGCAGGTCAATCATGATTTTTTGTTGCACAGTTCCAGCATGGAGGCTGAAAATGTTTTCCGATGAGTGATAGACTATTGCAGCAGAGAATCCGTACGGCCATACTAAGGATAATCCCGGCCCGTGTTTCCAGACTGTTTCAATGTCCATCGTTAATTTCATCACCACAGTGCGGACATTCCCAGGCAAAACTCTTTCAATGTAGGCATAGGCGTTATCCGGAGAGTCAATCTGCAATGCCCCTGCAAAATTTCCAACCCGCGCAGATTCAGTCGCTGTTTTAATGATAGACCATGCGGCCTCCAATGTCGGAGCGGAAAATAAATCGCTGAAAAGCTCTATCTCCTCATCTGTTCCGGCTGCAACACAAAGTGCTCTGGGCTCTTCGTCAACGACAAGGAAGAAACCGCGACCAGGCTCTATTCGGAACGCATCAGAGATTTTCCAGAGGGATTCCGTCTGCATTCCCGAAATAGGAGGTGCGTAAAAGGAAGCCTTCTCCGGATCCAGTCCAAATGACTTCCAATCTATTTCAAGAATGACATCGCACGGCTCTTCCGCCCAGCTGCCCAGCGCCACGAAACAACGGCCTTCACGCCGATATGCGCTTGCCAGCACGTCCCGTCGTCCTGTCCGAACTGGACATTCAGGGCTAAAGTACGGCAGAAATTCAGTTCCCTTGATGCCGAATTTATCCCAGACATCCCATATCCCGCGGGGATCTCCTGACCAGCCCAGTCGGGCAGTCTGGCCGAAAACCAAACCGCGCCACGGATTGGCACCATTTAGCATCTCCCCCATCACTCCGAAAGGCAATCCCGACATGGCAATCAGCCAGAAATCCGAGTTGACCTTATTGCAATTGAATCCCTCTCCTATCCAAATGCGGTCGAGATAAGGCAGCAGTTCCATGTAGATGAGGAGATTGTGCCCGTAACCGGCCCATTCGTTGAAATGGTTCCATGTGTGGAAGTCAATCAGGCGGCCCGGACGCGTATCGAGTATGCGGCGGGCACGGCGCAGGCTGTTTCCGTCAAGTGCCGTATCGTCCAGATAAACTCCGTCAATATCAAGCGCGTCGGTCATCCAGCGCAGGCCTTCGAGATAGAAATTGTTCCAGCGTGAATCCGGCCGGGTGATCACCGACAGATCCCATTCCGCCTCCGGCATCTTGAGATGATCAGTCCAGGCGGGAATGAAATCCTCGCAAAGATTTTCAATCAGCCACGGATGCGGACCATCCCTGTGAATTATAGTGCGGACATCCTTTCCAGGACCAGGGAAGATTATTTCACCGTTCATCGAGTGGAGGGCGAAAAGTTCAGGCATGTTCTGAGTTATTTCCCTGGCAGTGTAATACACCCTGGCCTTAGTCCCTTTTGCATGGGCGCCTGAGATCAGTTCGCACAACAGTGGCAGGTGACGGCCGCTGTAAGGATAATTTATAAAAGGGGCGGCGGCATGAGCCTGATGGATATTCAACACATTCGGGCCATGCAGCGGTTCCATATCCCTGATTGTTTCTCTCAAGACGTCCTGATTCCGGCTTGGGAACGGGTGAACAAATCGTATGGACCACTGTTTCTCCGTGTCGACAGTATGGAAAGGTGTGAGATAAAAGTCGGCGATGAAAGTCAGAGTGTCCCCTGCATCGAGTGTGCGTTCCCCGGAGTAAGCGCGTACAGGGACGACCCCGTCTGCGGGGGCTCCGACGGTAATGCCGCCACGCCCTTCACTGTCCCATGACTGCGGCGTAAGTAACGGTGAAAACTTGTAGTATATGTTGACCAGTGGACGCCTGTAGTTCTCATCCTTGAATCTCAGCATCAATCCCCCGTTTACCTCCCCCATCCAGAAACTGTCCTGATGCCGCCCGGGATTCCATTTCCAATCCACCGGCAGGGACGGACGTCTGCCATCCTCCTGTCCAAGCCCCATGAAATATTGAGCCTTCTCCTCCAACCAGAAAAAATCCAGGGAAATGTCACTCAGATTGATTTTCCTTTTCGCACAGAATATGATCTTCAAAGATCCGGAACCGGTATAATCCAGTCGTCCATCTACGGTGGCAGATGCGTCTTCGGCGGTGAGCTTGGCCGTCCAGTACGCCCCCATATCGGATTTTTCCAGGCGGCCGAAGCGTTTTTCCCATTGCAATTTCCCGTGCTTTGTCCTGACCACGAATGCACATGGCCTGGCAAGAAGTTCCTGTCCCTTTGCGACAATCCGGGTATTTGCCGAATTGTAGAAGGATTCTATCTGCTCGGGCAGTCCGTCAGCACCCAGATGCAGTGCATGGCCCAGGACACGGATTGTCTGGCCGCTGGTCTGTACCTGGGAAAACGGAGATGTCACTCCAGGCTCGCTTCCGGCAGTCGAGTCAAGCCAACGCAGCCGGGACAGATTGCCAGCCTCCCGGTCTCCGTGATCATCAACCGGAGCACCCGCGATGTGCAATTCTATCTCCACCTGCGCCAGCACTGCTGTTCCCGCATGAAATTCAATTTGACCGCAGTATGAGCCGGTTGCCGACCGGGGAATATCAACCCCGAACCACAGGATCTGTACGGTGTCCTCTTT
>JBAZRS010000071.1:0-13750 GCA_041662825.1 Victivallales bacterium
TTTCCTGCTGCTATCTTGCAAATGTTGCCTTTGGCATGAAGGGATCAAATTACTATATTTTCACCGGCGGTCCGAATCCTGACGGGATCGGCGCATTCGGTGACGTGTACGATTTCCAGGCGTCCATCTCCGCCTCCGGCGAGATCCGACCAACCTATCACGCCGAGCGCGACTTCGGACGTTTCCTCAAGAAAAATGCGTGGCTTGCAGCGGCGGACAGGATTGCGGATTTCCATATCGGTCTCGACTGGAACCACACCCGCAGCAAATATTTCCCTGCCTGTCCGGAATACGATTTCACCAATCACGATGCGTGGACCTTCTTCCGGAAAGGCATGATGATCACCGGCATGTGCGCGTCGCGTGCGCCGAACCTGGTGGACCTCTACAGCGATGATCTTCTGGCGACCACCGCTACGCCGCTCCTGATTGCATGTTCGGTATGCATGCGGGCTGATGTCCAGAATCGTCTGATCAAATTTGTCCAGGCGGGTGGACGTCTGCTACTTGCTCCTATTATCCCGGAGAGGGACGAGGATTTCCAGCCATGCACGATCTTGCGCGACTTCCTGGGCGCCACAAAGGAAACGCTCTTGACGGCGGCCTCACCGCAGCTCAGTGTCGGTCCGGTAAAAAATGTTCTGGTCAGCGGAGCCTTGTGGAACTGCGACCGCTTGCCTGCGGAGGCGACCGTGATTGCGGTGGAAGACCGTTCTGGCGCGACCTGCGGCTGGTGCCGGAAGTTCCCAAAAGGCGGTGCCGTGTACTGGCTCGGCCTGCGCTGGAAACACGGAAAAGAAGAACATTCCGCCATGCTCCGCTATCTGCTCGAGCTCATGGGTGTCGACCAGCCGGTGGTCAACTGTGACAATCCGAACGTCTGGACTTCCCTGCGCAGTGACGGTCTGCATTCCATGCTTTTCATCATGAACCTATTTTCTTCACCCATGGTTGCCGCGATCCAAGTGACACTGCCAGGCAAACCTCAAATCGCAGCCGGCACGTTCAAGCTGAAGCCGATGGAAGTGCGCTGTGTGAAGATCGAGTAGGCTAAGATTAGATAAGCGTTAAGCTGGGATACCCCCTGTCGGCTTGCCCGGCAGGAGTAATAGATTATTGAGCAAACACAGGAAAGATAATTCCCCCTTCGCATCCGGCGGTATCCACCGCCGGATGCGAAGGGGGGGATGAAGGCAGAGGCAATATAGCTGGCAATCTTTATTTCCCGCCGGACAAGCCGGCGGGGGATAAGAGGAACACTCATATTAACGGTTACGGTAAATCGGGTTTTATCTATTTGAAATGTTTTTCACACACAGTTATTTTCTTCGCTCATGAAAATCTAAATTTAGATCTTCCGAACAAACTCACGGAGTGATAAAATGCATCGTATTCAATTTGCTGAAATAAAAGGTGAAACTCTTGACAAGGGTTGGGGGATTCTTCCCGATCCGATGGACCGCTGCAGACGGCAGACATGGTGGAAATCAGTCCGCAAAGAGGGATTCTGGTTCCCTTCATATGACGAAGACGCATTCTGGGAGACAAGCGTTCCCGGAGCTTTTACGCGGATTCATCCGCAACTCGAATATTACGAAGGGAATGTCGTATACCGGCTCCGTTTCAAGGCCAGGCCGACAGCTGAATCAGAACGGGCGTTCCTGCATTTTCGCGGAGTTGCCGAACGCTGTTCTGCATTCATCAACGGCACTTTTCTCGGCGAGCACGACGGCGGATGTTCAGCCTTCACATTGGATGTCTCAGGTCTCCTGAAAGATGATAATCTGCTTTATGTCCTGGTGGACAACCGTCGACTTCCGGACACGGTGCCGGGTCTTATCCACGACTGGTGGCATGACGGCGGCATACACCGGCCCGTTGAACTTTTCTACAGGTCGAAGGAATACATAAGGGAATGTGCTGTGACAACGCGGCTCGACGGGAAAGACGCGCTGATCTCCGTCCGGGTGATGATAGATGCCACAAGCAGGGATTCGTTCCGGAAAGTTCAGATAAAAATCACCGATGAAGATTCCTGCAAAACAGTTTTGGAAGGTGACATCGATTGTATGCCTGGAGCATGGGGCGAACGTGTTTTCCGCATTCCGCGTTCCGGAATCCGCCTCTGGTCGCCATCATCGCCTGCGTTCCATAAGATTGAAGCTAAGCTTGGCTCCGACTGCTGGACTGACACGACAGGCCTGCGCGAAGTTCGCACAAACGGCAAGGAAATCCTGTTAAACGGCACAGCTCTGATTCTCTGCGGGGCGGCCGCCTGGACCGAGGATCCCGTCAGGGGCGGCTTCTCTCACGGATCTGAAACCGCCAAGGAGACTGTTTCGCTTCTCAAGAAACTCAACTGTAATTTTGCAAGGGCCGGACATCGTCCTCCCAGCAGGGAATTTGTAAAAGCCTGCGACAGGGCCGGCATCCTCCTTTGGGCGGAGGTCCCGGCATACTGGATTCCCGACATGCAGAAACCTGCGCAAAGCAGGCGCGCGCTTCAGGCGCTTGAGGAGACCCTTCGCGAACATCGCAATTCTCCGTCAGTAATCCTCTGGAGCGTTGGCAACGAATGCGCATATGGCGCCGCCGACAAGGAGCAGTCCAACATAGCATATTTCACCGAGGCCGCCGACTGGCTGCACGAACACGATCCCTCTCGGCTAGTAACCTATACTGGCGGCATGGAGGGAACCGGAAAGGAAAGCCTTTCGACAGTATGCCCGCCGGTTCTGATTGAGAAACTTGACGTCATCGGCCTGAACAGCTATTCGGGGATCACCGATGGGGCGGAACCCGGACAGGCGGATGAATTCCCCATGCAGTTCGATAAGATCCGTTTTCTTTCCTCATACGGTAAGCCAGTAGTCCTGGCGGAAGCCGGAATCGACGCGGTAAGGGGCGAAAAGGGATTTGACTTCGGGGAGGAACGCCAGAGGGCATACCATGCCAAGCTGCAGGATCTCTTTCTTGAACTGGTGAAAGAAGGTTCGATTCAGGGAATGGCGCTCTTCGTCCTCAATGATTTCCACACCCCGATCAAACTCGGCCGTTTCCAGCGCGGATACAACCGCAAGGGCCTTGTGGACGAAAAACTTGTTGCGAAGTCCGCATTTGCCGCGGTGCGTGACGGATACGCGAAAATTCCAAACCGGGATTAAGAATAAGAAGTTAAAAATCGAAATAATTGATCTGGATTCAAATAAGAAAGAGAAAACTACACCACGAAGAGCACGAAGGTCGCGAAGTTAAAGAACAGGCATTTTTGAAAACAATTATAATCCTTCATGTACTTCGTGCTCTTCGTGGTGAAAAAAGCCTTTGTAGCTCAGTGCCATACCATGGGACGTTATGCTTTTCAGTCTGAACTTGGTGCTGTAACTTGATCGTATAGGAAATTGTATTTTTACTCTTGGATAAAATGTTTATGTTAAATTTAACGCTGAAAGCGTGCAGTAATATAGCCTATGGTTTCAACCATAGGGTCTATAATCATGATGATTGCGTCCTGAAGGGACGAAGTGTATCCATGTTTTTGGGTTTGCTCCTTAAAAACAACTCCGTCTCTTCAAGACGGATGAGGTGTGTATGATCTACCTGTGGTTGAAACCACAGGCTATATTACCTTATCCCTCCGGGATAGAGAAAGTTAATGTAAGAATAATGGAAACAACAGAATTAAATATCATAGAAAATCCTGCCTGCCTCGCCATAGCCAGCAGGGCAACGGCGGGTTATCCTGTCGAAATATCTTAAGTCCCGGCATATCCGGTTAAATTCAGAGTCTGGCGTGGACTACAGGCGTAAACAGACATACTAAAAACATCGGCAAAACGGTTGTTATAATTTTTAAAAGCGACTAACTATAGGGGATAATTTCAATGACACCTAGGGAGATTGTAAGACGTTGCGTGCATTTCCAGAGTCCGGATCGGAGGGCTTATTACTGCTCGCGGTTCGGGCTGAACGACGTTGTCAACGTGTTTGACTTTTTCCGCAAGGACGAAAACGGATTTGATCCGTGGGGAATCCAGTGGGACAATGCCAAGGAGGAAAATGTCGCAACCATAGGCATCCCAAAAACTCCGCCGCTTGAAGACGAATCAGAAATCTGGAAGATCAAGATACCGGATCCGAAAGTTTTCGCGGGAATGGTGAAGGAGAATCTTTCGAAACTCGGGGAGGAGGATAAGGACAAGTACCGCGTCATCTTCACAAGTTCCGGGATATGGGAGAGGATCCAGTATTTCCGCGGGATGGAGCGGGTCATGTGCGACATGATTGAAAATCCGGACTTCGTTCACCGTCTTATCGGGATGTGCACCGATTTCTGGGTGTCGTACATCAGGGAGCTGTCTTCTGTGCGCGGTGAAATCGATGCGATTTGCATGTTCGAAGATTGGGGGACACAGAACAATGTCATGATAAGTCCCGAGCTTTGGCGTGAGTTTTTCGGTCCGCAGTACAGGAGGATCACAAGTGCCGCCCATGAGAACAAGATGGATTTCTGGCTTCATTCATGCGGGAAGGTCACCAAGCTTATAGATGAATTCATAGATGTCAAAATGGATCTTGTCAATCCATACCAGAGCGGCGCATGCGGATATGAGGAGGTCGCCTCCCGTTTCGCCGGCAAGATAGCTTTCCTGACCACTGTTGACACTCAGACAACGCTGCCGCACGGATCAAGGGAGCAGATTCTCTCGGAATGTGCGAGGCTTGAGAAATGGGGGACTGATAAAGGCGGACTGATAATCGCGTCCTACGGTTTCGACATCCCAGAGGAAAACGAGCGGATAGTCTTTGATTATTTCCGCAAGAAAGAGAGAATTACCACGAAGACCCGGTGCGCTTCCCCTGAAAGATATCGATGAAGGAATATCCACAAGCATAATCAACAAGGCGGACAGGAACCGCAACTTTGAACAATGAAAAAAACTAACATCATATTTGTTTTTTCGGATCAGCAGAGATGGGACAGCCTCGGCTGTTACGGACAGAAACTTCCTGTAACGCCGAACCTCGACAGACTCGCGGCCGAAGGGGTGCGGTTTGAAAACACTTTCACCTGCCAACCGGTCTGCGGTCCGGCGCGCGCCGCATTGCAGGTGGGAAAATGGGCGAGTCAGACAGGCTGTTTCAGAAATGATATTGCACTGCCGGAACATGAGAGGACAATGGCCAATTATCTTTCCGAGGCCGGTTATGAAACGGGATATGTCGGCAAGTGGCATCTGGCATCTACCGGTGAAAAACAGAATTACAAGATCAAGCCAGTCCCTCAGAATTTGCGGGGAGGTTACCGTGATTTCTGGATCGCTTCGGATGTGCTGGAATTCACCTCCCACTCGTATGACGGACACATGTTCGACGAAAAAGGGGACAGACGTGAATTTACGGCCGGACGATATAGGCCCGATTTCCTGACGGATTGCGCGCTGGAGTTTGTGAACAGGTCTCATGAAAAACCGTTTTTCCTCTTTCTGTCATATATCGAACCGCATCATCAGAACGACCATAACTGTTTCGAGGGGCCGCGCGGTATCCGAGAACGGTTTGAACAATATGAAACGCCCGGAGATCTCTCCGGCACACAGGGCGACTGGCGTGAAAGCTATCCTGATTATCTGAGCTGCTGCTGGAGCCTGGATCAGAATGTCGGACGTTTGCGAGAGGCGTTGGAGAAGTCTGGTGAATGGGACAATACCCTGTTTATTTATACGAGCGATCACGGCTGTCATTTCCGCACACGGAATGTCGAATACAGGCGATCCTGCCATGATGCGTCATTGAGAATACCCCTTATCATCCACGGTCCCGGATTCCGGGGAGGACAAGTTGAAAGGAATCTGATCAGCCTTCTCGATCTCACTCCCACGGTTCTTGAAGCCGGAGGTGTTGCCGCAGCTCCATTCATGGTCGGGCGCGCTCTTCAGTCGTCGGGCTCCTGCGGATCTCGCGAATGGCGGAATGAAGTCTATGCCGAGATCAGCGAAGACCATATCGGACGGGTCATCCGGACCGGCAAATGGAAATATTCAATATGGGTCCCGTCCGAAAAGTCCTGGACCAGCGGTTCGGCTGCGTCTGGCAGCGACAAATATTACGAGGAGTGCCTCTATGATCTTGAATCAGATCCGCATGAACGCACCAATCTGATACGCGAGCCCGCACTGATAAATATTCGTTCAGAGCTGTCGGAACTCCTGATTTCACATATGCTCAATGCCGGTGAGGAAAGACCGCTGATACTGCCTGCCGCATAGTCATTTAAAAGTAGCGCGGGTCTATTTGACCCGCGAGTTACTTAAGCGGAAAACCCTATCTACTATACGCATTTCATAGGAATTTTATCGAGAGTGCATCTGTATTTGATTTTGAGCCCGTGTTTATTTACAACCTGAAGGGTTGTCAGATAGTAGCCGGAGGTCGGAGCATCGCGTAGACCTCCGGATGGAGATTAAAATTCATTCGCACCCTGGAAGGGTGCCAGAAACCGGAGGAGCATCGACGGGTTCAACATATTACAGCCTTCATCATCATGTTGTGACAGTTGAATGATTATTAGAACGTATGATTCTGGCACCCCTTCAGGGTGCGATTCGTTTTTCCCTTGATCCGGGGGTATCGCAAGTCTCAACTCCCGGCTACTATCTCTCATCCCTCCGGGATGAAGATGGGGAAACTCGGGAATTCATTTGTGAAGGTTGTGAAAAATGCGTATAGTAGATAAGCTGAAAGCCCTAAGTTAGCAACATTCGCGCCGTGTGTAATATAGGGGTCTTACTTAAATAGACGTTGCTCGAAAAGGTAATCTCAAAATGTAATTTGTCTTAAAAAGTAACACAGACATTCCTGTCTGTGGGTTCAAATTACATTTTCTGACACAGACAGGAATGTCTGTGCTACCCCCTTTTTGAGCAGGCTCTAAATAGCGGGCGGGACGCCCTGGGAAAACACAGGCCAGGCTTCGCAAAGATGCTACGCCATGACACAGGCAAGATGCCTGTGCTACTGCTGGAAGACGCTTTACCAAGAATCGACAAAGCTCACGACAAAGCTGCACCAAGATCGCCGTCACCCGCGGGATGACTGCGGATCCGAATCAGAACGTGGTTTCCTGCATCAATTCCGAAACTGTGATAAACGGTTGAGAGGGAGTGTATTTGTATGAGTTTAAACCGGCCAAACCGTCATTGGTCAGTTTCGAAACATGCAAGTCTATGAAGCAGGCGCTGGCGCGTCCGCTGTGGATGCGGTGGATGTAATATTTGGTGGTTATCTTTGTCTTGTAGAAGAAATAAATCGGTTCCGCCCATATTGCAGGGCTTGAATCCAGGCACATTGAATCGGCAAGCAGCACATCGTCGCTCGGGCAGGTGGAAGCCGACAGTTTGTAATATCCGGAGGTGCTGGTCGCCGCCGGATACGGGGAGTCACGGTTCAGTCCGTAACATTTTCGCATTTTTGACACCTCGCCGGAAGGGAGGGCATTGAGTTTAGAGGCCGGGCAGAGCCAGAAAGTCGCCTTCCCCGCACCGGGCAGATCCAGATAGGCGCTGTCAGTAAGAACTAAAGGCCAGCAGCGTCCGTCGAACACCGACGGGCGATACTCGCTGTGGTCGCTTGCGTAATTTTGTATGCCGATACCTATCTGCCTTTGATTGCTGGTGCAGAGCGCCTCCTTTGATATGGCCTTGGCCTTTCCAAGGGCGGGAAGCAGCATCGCCATAAGTATGCCGATGATGGAGACCACTACCAGCATTTCAATCAAAGTGAATCTGCCGGCCGGTATCTGTCCGTGAAGGCTGAAATGTCGGCGCATAAGTTTATCCTTTACTGTTAAATTGTTTCTTTTTTTCGCAACATCCTGCCATCCGTCATCCCCTCATCCGTCACTCCATATCCAGGATGACAGCCCTGTACAAGCCGGCGGGAATGACAAGGTTGATGGCGCCGTCCTTAAGCGAAACATCTCCGGAATCCGAAGCGTCAGCCGCCGCCTTTATGCGTTGTCCCGGCATTGCCGTTCTGACTTGCTCCTGGACATCTTCCCTAGACTCATTGCCGATGATCAGCAAAACCCTCTTGTCCCTGGAATAATATGACAGTCTGGTGGATTTTCCGGCGGCCTTAAACCGCGCTCCGGCCTCCCACCAGGGATGAAACCCGACACTTCCGTCTAGCCGGCCGATTTTGTCCATGACCCGCCATGCCTTGTCTATGGAAGGCTGATGCATGAAGGCGTCATAGTGGCGGATGCCGTTGAGCAATGTGCGCCGATACATCTTTTCGCTGAAGCGTTCATATTCGGACGGATGCTCGTCCCAATATTTTTGCAGGGTGAATTTTATCTGCGGCAAGAGGCGCGACTCGAAACCTCTGGAGTCAAGGCTGTCATAGGTCATAAGCGCTTCCGGGACCAGGTCGTAATCCGGACGATATGCCGCCTGGTTCCTGTTGATTTCCGGCTTTGGGCGCCATTGGCGGAATATGCCGTTCATGATTTCGCCGGTTATGACGATGTCTGCAAAGGAATTAAGGGATACCGCCGTGTGTGACTGATGCAGGCAGATGACCAGGTCCGGTTTTATCTTTTTAGCGGACACCCAGAGGCGCTTCAGCAGCTCACGGTGCCCGAACATTCCGAAGTGCGCCTGCATCCCCTTGTCCGCCGTACTGTGCGCTGGCGGAGCGACGCTTGACATCGGCACCTCGCCATGGTCGAAATAAATCCCGTCAATGCCGTCGTCCTTGACTGATTTAAGATAAGTCCATACCACGAAGTCCGCATAGCTTTCGGCATCGGCCCGGACGCGGTAACCGTCCCAATGCCCCCCGCCTTTCTTGGACAAGTCCTCTTTTACGCCTTCATTATACCGCTCCCAGCGCTTAAGGACATTTGCGGATACCGGCCCAATGCTCCATTGCCGGCTAAACGCCCGCGCGGCCGGATGGAATGCGTTGGAATACCAGAGGGCGCCGTAAGGTATGAATTTAAAGCCCTTGTCGCGCAACCTCTCGCGGCAGTTCTTGGTTGTGACAGTTCCGGCCGGTTCCGGCAGGCTGTCCCACTTTGCGTCAAACTCTTTCGGCATGAGGATCGCATAATAATCATATATGTCCCTGTTCCCGCCTGCATCGACGGCGGCGGACAGCCGTGATTCCGCGCCAATCCGCACCTGGCGCATTTTCAGGTTTTGAGGCTTCAGGGGAAACGGGAACAGGGCGAATTCCAGTGTCCGGGGTGAGGTCAGCGTCATATTTTTGGACAGGACGTTCATCACCAGGTCCACGCTTTTCTCCCCGGGCAGCACAGACAGCGACTTGGCGGGACTACCCTTATCCCATCGCTGGTCAGTTTCCGCAGCCCATGCCAGTCCCACTTTCCGGTTTGAGAGGGAAACTTCGGGAATGAATGCGAAATGGATTGGCTGCTCGCCGACTGGTTTCATGCATTCCATCAGGCTGGTCTTGTCGGCTTCCATCGTAACGAAATCATATTCCAGATACCGGCTGCATATCTTGGCGGCCTCGCGGGTGAGCGGAATCAAAATCCGGCATCCGTCAATATCCATTTCTTTTTCCGGGCTCAAGATCATGTTGATCTTGATCATGCCGTCAAACTCAATGGTGGTCGTAACCGTACAATCCAGTCCCGCCGCCAGGGCCGTAGTTTTCAGGACCACCTGGTCATCGCGCTTTGAAACGATTTGCCACTTCACATTTCCAAAGACCAGCGGCTGACCGCCTTTGATTATCTCCAGTCTCACCGGGGAGGCCAGCAGTTCCACGTCCTGGCTGCTTATGCGGATGGGAAACAGGGAGTTGCCGTAAACAATCTTGCGTCCCCATACTGCAATTTCCTGTCCCTTGACCTCAACGGCAGTCCAGGGCGCGGGGACCACATGCTCCTTTCCCAGGTCGTTACCGAGCCATGGGAACGCCGCAGCGTCCTGTGGCGGCAAGTTCGTCTCATCGCCTGAGATGCTGCAAAAAGCCGTAATCATGGCGCACAAAATCACAAAAGTCTTTTTCCTGTCTATGATTCTCATCAGCATTCCTTTTTTTTCAACAGTTCCGTCACTGCATATTATAATTTCCGATGTAATTTCAAAACTAGGAATTCAGGAGTCAGAATTGAATTTGAATTCAAACACGTTTTAATTCTGAATCCTGATTTCTCTCCTGAAACTTGCCTCTGAAGTAGGTTGGGCTTTCCAGCCCGACAAGATGGCGGCCAGGAATGACCGCCCTACTTAATCGGCGAAAGTTTCTTATTGAGCTGATTGCAAACACAAGAAAATGCTGTTGCTGGAATATCTCTTGTTGGTGTTCACAACTTTAGTGTGTCCACGTATTCAACAGGGTAGACACGCTAAAGCCGTGAACACCAACATAAACAATCAGCTCAAAAAGAGGCAATTTGAAATTGCCTCTATTGATAAAACTGCTGCCACCGCAGTTTGACGCTGAATTCTGACTACTTTCTAAATTGGCTCTCCCCTCTGTTTCCGTCATTCCCGAGGAAGTTCAGGATTTCCACTGCGACCAGTTCATGTCCAAGAGTTGAAAGATGGACTCCGTCGTTGGGACGGAAGAGCTGCGGCTTGTCCGGACAGTCGCGTGTCGGAGTATAGACATCCAGATGTTCCGCCTTCAATTCAGCTGCGAGTTTTTTCAATACGGCGTCGAAGGCCTCAAGATGTTTAGGTTCGCCAAAACGGTTGTGGACACTGTTCGCCGCTTTCCCGGCATTTGCCCTGCAGACGTCAAAATCGGAAGAAGTCGGAGAGATGAGCACAATGCGCGGGACGCCCTCCGAACGGAGTCTGGCTATCAGCTTCCGATAATATTGTTCCTGCTCTTCCGGCGGTATAATGGAAACTGAATAATTATTGGCACTGCTTGCCTTGGTGTCGTTGTGCCCGAGAAAAATAAAGGCAATGTCATATTTGCAGGCAAACAATCCGGCATACCGTTCCTTTCGAACGGCTTTTGGATCTCCGTCAATTCTGGCACAGACACGGATAATGTCATCACCGCCAACCCCGTAATTGTGGAAATCAGCCTTGCCCGGATTGTATTTGTTCAGGAAGAAATCAACTTTGTCGGCATAATTATGTCCCCGGTCAAAGTCACTTAAACTGTCACCCAGATAAAGGATTCGCAGAGGATTTTTCAATTTTATTTTTTTAGCAGCACTGTCCAGATTGTCAAAACGCTCTACAGGGATAAAATCTATTGCGGAACTCGCAACATTGCCGGAGGCCGGATGCGATACTGTCACCTGAATGGTGGCGCTTTGATTTACGGCGGCTGTTCCGGCAGGGCATTGGACAATGCCTCCGCTGTCGGTTTTAGCGTCGGAGATTGAGTTGACTTCCGAAATCCGCAGCTTCATCTGGGCGGAGGGTACAGGTTTATCGGCGGACGTTAGTTGAAAACTCACATCGGGCTGCCTCGAGCCGGCCGGTAAGACCAAATGACGCTGGCATCCGGTCAGCTTGAATTCCGGGTTTTCGATTTCTGTCAGCAAAGCGTCATCAATAAAGGCAGATGCATCTTTCCCGCGCACTTCAGCCAACAATGAAAACTGCCAGACATTTCTCTCTGAAGTATTGAAGTTGAATTCAAATTTTTGATACTGTCCGGTCAAAGCTGTCTCTTTCCCTGGCCAGATGTAGCTTATCGTTTTTTTCTTGTCGTCGTCCCGTGTATACAGAAGTACTCCGATCCGGAACATTCCATCGCCTTTTGCATAAACAGTATAGTTGTAACATTTCCCCCATAGTTCCCTTTGGGTTCTGCCTACAACTGCGTTGCCAATTAGGTAGAAGCAACGTCCATAGCAGTTGTCACCCTTTACAGTGGCGCGCAATTCGGCGCAGCCCTGTCCTGAACGGGCAATCGCCTTGTCCTTGACAAGTGTCAATTCACCGGGGCAGTTTTGCTGAACCGCCCATGAGGCTTTTTCAAAACCGTCGCGTAAAATCTCGGCGGCAAATCCGCCGGACGTCAGAGTCATGGAAACTGCTGCGACGAATGATGCGCAAACCATAAAGCCCTTGTGAAGTATCATCATTTCAGGGATCCTTTATTTTCAGCCATAATCTCCGCTTCCGGTATTTCCGGATTAAAAGCGACATTGCCCGCGTCTTGGTGCTCCCGCACATATTCTTTGCCGCAAAACACCGATTGTTCAATATTCAGTTTACCATCGCAAAAGGTCGCCTGCACGAAGGTCGCTTCGTCGCCCGCCTGAAGGGCGGGAAGACGGAGGTTCATCAGGCGCGCCGGGATGACACTGCACATTTTCCAGGCTTCTGCAAAGTTCAAGCCCACGGAGTTGACCAGGAATTCTACGCTGCGGTTGTTCTGGAACCAGGCGCCCGCCAGAATATCCCGGTCTGCAAGGTGGATGAAGCCGCCGGGTTCAATCACGCAGTCCATGCCGCCCAGGCGCTTATATGGGCCGGGCCGGCAGCCGGAATACATGTTTGCGTCGGAAACCATGAAACAGCGGTCCTGTCCTTTGATCCGCAAAGCGGCGCGGACCAGTTCCGGAGGCAGGTGAAATCCGTCCCCTATCAGACCGAGAGAGAGTTTTTCATTGTCGAGGAAACCCCAGAGCGGATTTTTGAAACGGTGGATTAACACCGCCGCGCCGTTGGCGAAGTGAGTGACCATGGAGGCGCCGCGCTTGACAGCCTCATTGATCACTGCGGTTTCCGGACAGCAGTGGCCGATCGCCACCTTCAAACCGGCGGAGACCGCTTTTCCAATAAAGTCCTGTGCGCCCGGTTCCTCGGGGGCGACATTGACAAGTTTCACCCGGTTTCCGGAAAGATCGTTTAAGATGCGAAACCTTTTCCAGTCCGGTGCCAAGATGTAAGCAGGATCGTGTCCGCCGCGCCATCCGGCCTCGGGGGAAATAAAAACCCCTTCATGGAAAATCCCGAAAAACAGTGAATCCAGTTCCGCATCGGAGTCCAGTGCGGATTTCAAAGCGGCGGCGGAGTTGTTCAAGACTTCGTAGGGAGCGGTGGGGAAAGTGGCCAGAACCCGGCCCACACCGTTCCGGATGAGAAAATCGGCCACATGGCGGAGCTGTTTCGGAGCTTCCCCGTTCAGGTTGTTGTAGGCCAGACCCAGCGCACCGTTATGCTGCAAATCCACCAGCGGCGGCAGCAGATAGGGAAGTCCGGATTCCGGTTTGATATCCCTGGCTCCGCTGATTTTACCACCCTGGACGGTGACTTCCACGGCCTTTCCGTCGAGGGTGATTCCCTTATAGGAGTTTTTGCACATCGATTCTGCCCCCGCTTTTCAGCGATTCGTTAACGGCAATGCCGGTCAGCACCGCCTGAATCCCATCTTCAAGAGTTGCCAGACGACCGGACTTGGCCTCTCCAAACAAATCCCCGTAAAGACGCTTGTCGGCGCCGCCGTGAGAGCCTTCTTCAAATTTGAGATCGATTTTTTCCGGTTCAGTCTGACCGAAACGGAAAATTTCAACACTGGAAAATTCGCCTCCGGGACGGCTTCTGCGGATCATTTCAATCCGGCCCAGCTCGCCTTCAAAAACAATGGTCTCCCCTTCGTAATTGCAGTGGGCCGACAGCGTGTAGTTGACGCAAACGCCGTTTTCGCAGTTGAAGCCGACGCTGAGAAAATCCTCAATGTCTATTTCCGGCGAAAAAACACATTGGTCCGGAACATAGGAATTTTCTGAGCGGTAAGATCG
>JBAZRS010000072.1:0-13655 GCA_041662825.1 Victivallales bacterium
CCGCAAGCATCCCCCCGTCAATCGGATAGAACGCACCCTCCCCTGCACAATTCGGTACAAAGACATCCCCGGAACCGCCCTCAAGTGCGAA
Source organism: Victivallales bacterium (assembly GCA_041662825.1). Classification (GTDB taxonomy): domain Bacteria; phylum Verrucomicrobiota; class Lentisphaeria; order Victivallales; family GWF2-50-93; genus GWF2-50-93. The sequence continues at coordinate 92 of JBAZRS010000072.1, forward strand.
CGGATCAATCCCGCTGTCCGCCATCCAACTGCGCATTTCACGGAAAGTCAGCGCCGCCGAAAGCAGATTTTCATTTGCTTCCGCCTCAAGTTTTTTCCCTATGCAAGGCCCGGCGAAAACAATCTTGCAGTCCTCTCCATACTCCTCCTTTATCATGCGGCAATGCGTGATCAGGGGTGAAAGCATTCCGGTCAGCATCGGCAGCAGTTCCTGCCTGTACTTGCTTATGTACTCCACCACCACCGGACAGGCGCTGGATACGACGGTTTTCCGTCCGCCGCCCTTTCCCCCGAGCAGTTTCGCGCAACTGGCCGAAACCTCCTCCGCCCCAAGCGCGGTCTCGGATACGGCATGGAACCCCAGGGCCTTCGCAGCAGCTATCAGGGAGGCTGAAGGCAGGTCCGGAAACTCACATATCCAGGACGGCGCCAGCGACAATACGACCTTGGCTCCGGAACTGATAAGTTCCTTTGCCTTCGCACTGTCGTCACGGACTTTTTTAGCTTCAGCCGGACAGATGTTCACACAGGTTCCGCAGAGGACGCAGAGATTGTCTATTACCGAAGCCACTCCGCTCTCTATCTTGATAGCCTTGACCGGACAGCTCCGGATGCATTTGTAGCAATCCTGGCATTCGTTCCTTTCTGTGAATATCGGACTGTTCCTGTGCAATTCTCATCCCTCCTTTTTTCCCAATCCCGCAACAGCTGAGTCTACCCTTCCAATGATCTCGCCCGAAGAACACCTCCCGACAATTTCATCACCTACCTTGGCAACAGGTGATTCGGAGCACCGCTCAAAACAGAACGCGGCCTTCACCGACACCTTATCCCTCAGCCCCTTCGCATCCACATGTTTCAAAGTCTCCCCGATAAGGTCGTGGGAACCATGGAGACAGCAGTTGGTGCCTATGCACACCTCGACCGATACGGGGGCATTTTCCTTGAGCATGCCGAGAGTCACATTTTCAGTTTTGATCCTGCGCCTGTGCGAATATCCCGTGTGCAGCAGGTGATGCGCTTTTTCACCGCCGACAGGGCCGATGTGTTTCCCATAGAATTCCAAAAGCGATTTATTGGCGCCAGACACTTTCATATCCGCATTCCTGTCTATCTCATACAGGCTTCTGCCGCGCCGCCTGACAGTGTCGAAGTCATATGTCACCGGCTGCCCCGCACCGTTCACACATCCTCCGGGACATGCCATGATTTCAATTATGTGGTATGAGCTTTTGCCGCTCTTCACCTCTTCGCATATCTTTTTGGCGTTTCCAAGCCCGTAGACTACGGCGGCCCTTATTTCAACGCCGCCAATCATTGTCTCTATCTCCACAATCCCCTTGAAACCCTCCCTCTTTTCACATCTCACATCTCCGCCGCCACCTGTGATGCTGTGCGCATGTCGGACTACAGCCTCGGTGACTCCTCCGGATGTTCCGAAAATCGTCCCCGCACCGCTGCCCGCGCCAAACGGATTGTCAAAAGTCCCATCGGCCAGATCCTTGAAGCGCAACCCGGCGTTTTCAATCATTCCACCAAGCTCCTGTGATGTTATGACCCAGTCAACCTCCCTGTTCCCGCAGTCGTCGGAAAACTCCGGCCGCTTCGCCTCGAATTTCTTCGCAGTGCACGGCATTATGGAGACCACGGTCAGATTTTCCGGACTGACTTTGAGAATTTCCGGCAGGAATTTTTTCGCCATGCTTCCGAACATCTGCTGCGGCGATTTGCATGTTGACAGATTGCCGAGCAGCTCAGGATAATACTGTTCCGCGAAAGTGACCCAGGCAGGACAGCAGGAGGTGAACAGCGGAAGCTCCCCACCGTCCCTGACCCTTCCCAGGAATTCAGCGCCCTCCTCTAAGACTGTCGCATCGGCGCTGAAACATGTGTCGTAAACATAGTCGAAACCGAGCATCTTCAGAGCTGTCGCTATCTTGCCGGTCGTGATTCCGCCTTCAGTCATTCCGAAATATTCCCCGAGGGCGACCCGGATAGCAGGTGCGACCTGCGCAACCACGATCTTCTTCTTGTCCTCGATGTCCTTCCAGACTCCTGCCACATCGTTCTTCACAGTCAGCGCCCCTGTCGGGCAGACCCTGGCGCACTGTCCGCAGTTGACGCAGTCGACATCAGCCAGATTTTTCCCGAAGGCGGGCCCGACAACGGCCGAAGCCCCGCGGTGCGCGAAATCGATCGCCCCTACACCCTGTATCTCGTCGCAGAACCTTACGCAGTCTCCACAGAGAATGCATTTGGAAGGATTCCTGACTATGGAGCAGGAGGACGTGTCGGGCACGGACTCCTTCTTTATGTTTTTAAATCGTATTTTCTCGACACCCATGCTTTTGGACAGCCTCTGCAGGGAGCATGATCCGCTTTTCCCGCAGGTGGTGCATTCCCTGTCATGCGCCGCAAGAAGCAGCTCAAGATTGACTTTGCGGATTTCGCGGATTTCAGGGGTGTTCGTCCTGACTTTCATTCCGTTTTCAACTGGTGTGGAACAAGACGACACGATCCCGCGCCCCTCTATGTCCACCATGCACATCCTGCATGCCCCGTATGCGCTGAGTTCCGAATGATGGCAGAAAGTGGGGATGTCTATTCCTGCCGCCCTGGCCGCGTCCAGGACGCTTTTCCCCTCCTTGATCAAAACTTTCGCCCTGTCGATTTCCAATGTAATTTCTTTTTTCATATTTTTCAGACTCCGAATATTGCTTTGAACTTGCATGCTTCCGCGCAGATCCCGCACCTGACGCATTTTGCCGCCGAGATGGAGTAAGGTGTCTTCCTCTGTCCTGTGATAGCCTCCACCGGGCATTTTTTCGCACAGATTCCGCAGCCTACACATTTCCCCGGATCGATTCCAGGAGGCGTCAACGACTTGCACTGCTTTGCCGGACAGCGCTTCTCCTTCACATGGGCCTCATACTCGCCGCGGAAATGGCGAAGTGTCGAGAGGACAGGATTCGGCGCAGTCTTCCCCAGGCCGCACAGTGACGCCTTCTGCACAACCTGCGCAAGCGATTCAAGATTGTCCAGTGTTTCCATGTCCCCCTTCCCCTCGGTTATGTCATTCAGAAGAGCGAGCATCTGCCGCGTCCCCTCCCTGCACGGGACACATTTTCCGCAGGACTCGTTCTGCGCGAACTGCATGAAGAACTGCGCAATCTGCGGGATGCATGTCGAATTGTTCATGACCACAAGCCCGCCGGATCCGACCATCGCCCCTATACTCTTGAGGGATTCAAAATCAAGCGGCAGATCTAAGTGCTCTTTTACAAGGCATCCACCGGATGGTCCGCCGATCTGAACAGCCTTGAATTCATCATCGTTTATTTTTCCGTCCGCTCCTGTTACACCGCCTCCGACAGAGAATATGATTTCCCGCAGGGTCGTACCGAAAGGGACTTCTATCAGTCCGGTATTGGCAACATGCCCGGTCAAGGCGAATGTTTTCGTACCAGAGGAACTGGCGGTTCCAAGGCGTCTGAACTCATCAGCTCCGACAAGTATTATTTTCGGGACGGTCGCAAGCGTCTCGACATTGTTGATGACTGTGGGCTTCCCGTGGAGGCCGCGCTGTGCCGGGAACGGCGGTTTCGGCGAAGGCATTCCGCGCCTGCCCATGATGGACGCCATCAGCGCCGTCTCCTCACCGCATACGAATGCTCCAGCGCCTTCCATTATGTTAATGTTGAAGTTTTTTCCGCTGCCGAAAATGTTGCATCCGAGGATTCCGGCAGACTCCGCATCGGCAACCGCCTTCCTCATACGTTTCACCGCAAGGGGGTATTCAGCCCTGACATATACATATCCCTCGTCTGCGCCGATAGCCAAAGCCGCAATCATCATGCCTTCAATCACAGCATGCGGATTCCCCTCCATTACGCTACGGTCCATGAACGCCCCGGGATCGCCTTCGTCCCCGTTGCATATCACAAACTTCTTACTGCTTTTCTCCTTCCGGGCAAACTCCCATTTCCTGCCGGTCGGGAAACCGCCGCCCCCGCGCCCGCGCAAACCGGATCTGTCGATGATTGCGCATACCTCTTCAGGCTTCATCGAGAGATAGCATTTCTCGGCCGCTGCATACCCGTCATGCGAGGCGTACTCGGCAATGTCTTCGGGATTGAGAATGCCACAGAGATCCAGCGTGAAACGGTTCTGCTTGCTGTAGAAGGGGATTTCAGAACGCCCCTTGTGCTTGCAGCCGCTTCGCGGATCCTTGTAAAGGAGCCTCTCGACCACAATGTCTCCCTTTATCGTCTTCTCCACTATCTCGACAGCATCGGATTCATTCACCTTGACGTAGAGAATGCCGTCAGGCTCTATGTTGACCAGGGGGCCCATCTGGCAGAAACCCTGGCATCCGCTTATGCTTGTCCTGCATCCCGCCTTGTCGGAATGGGCATCCGCCACCACTTCGGCATCCGCGTTCAGCTTTTTAACCGCTTCGGAAATGGCGCTGAAGACTTTAAGTGCGCCGTTCGCAACGCATCCGGTTCCGGCGCATACGACTATCCTTTTACGCACCCCGGAATTCTTTTCCAGGAATTCATCCTTCAATTTTTCAATTATGCCAGTATTCACTTTGCAGCCTCCGCATCAGTTATCTTGTCAATCAGATTCTTTCCCCTTTCCGGAGTCATCTGCCCGTGCACTTCCTCATTCACGACTATCACCGGTGCCAGCCCGCATGCTCCGAGACAGCTTACCGTCTCGAGCGTGAACAGCAGATCTGCCGTCGTATTCTTCCCGTCAGGAAGGGAAAGCTTTTTCCGCATGGCATCGTAAATGTTCATGGAGCCTTTCACGTGGCATGCCGTGCCGTCGCAGACCTTGATCACATATTTGCCCTTAGGCTGCAGCGTGAAGTGCGAGTAGAACGTGGCGACCCCGTAAACCCTTGCCGGGCTGAGGCCAAGTGATGACGCCACCAGCGAGATCACATCTTCCGGCAGATACCTGTAGACGTCCTGAACAGACTGCAGTATGGGTATGAGCCTGTTTTTGTCATTGTTGTTTTCATTCAATATCCTGCAGACGGCCTCAAATCCCCGGCCGGCATCGTTATTATCTGGTTCCTTGCATTTGCAGTTGCATCCGTTCATGTCAAATCCTCTCTCCTTCCTTCGCTCTTCAGCCTGTTCATTTTCCTTATAAGTATGACCAAAGAGGCCGCCATGTCCTCCTGGTGGACAATCACATTCTTCGGGGTCTTGAGCGGGGCCCCGGAAAAATTCCATATCCCCTTTATCCCGCTCTCCATCATAAGGTCCGCTATCGACTGCGCGTGTTCCGCAGGAGTGGATATGATCCCGACCTCGATGTGCATTCTCTGGCACAGGTCTTTTAATTTTGATAACGGAAGTATCTTCTTGCCGTGTATGCTGCGTCCTATTTTCTCCTTGTCCACATCGAATCCGGCGACAATGTCGAACCCCGACCTGGAAAATCCCTTGTGTCCGAGAAGCGCCGATCCCAGGCTTCCGCATCCCACGAGAACAATGTTGTCCAGGGAGCCCCAGCCGAGGAACCCGGCAATCCTGTCCATGAGTTCAACTGCTTCGAATCCGACACGCGGCCTGCCTTTTGCACCGGTCTGTTCCAGGTCCTTCCTGACAAGTATCGGCTCCAGATTCAGGTGTTCCGCAATCACGCTGGTTGATATGCTTTTCGCCCCCTGCTTGACCGCAATGTCGATCACATCGTAATATTTCGGGAGACGCCTGATCATTTCGATTGACACTGAACTGCTGCTGTTCATAACGCACCTTTCCCAGCCGATAAGCTGCTTGGTTTATTATTAGATATTTTTATATCGATATATTAATATTTATTTAATCCACCGCATTGCAAGCGCAGGATTTGAAAAATAATAATTATTTTCTGAACGCCTGCGGCTTGCCTGCAGATCTAAGGGAAAAGAATGTGGTACAGGCGTCCCGCCTGTATTTCAAGAAAGAAGAAGAGAGAAAACTGCAGATGAAAAACAATCACTAAAAGTATGCTCAGCAGTATCAACATGGTCTAGCAGCGCGCGGAGCGAGGTTGGCAGGACTGATTTGGATAAAATTCCAAATTCATTTTCTCTCACAAAGGCTTTATTCACCACGAAGGGCATGAAGCACACGAAGGATTATAATTGTTTTCAAAAATACCCATTTTTTAACTTCGTGACCTTCGTGATCTTCGTGGTGTAGTTCTCTCTTCCTTGTTTGAATCCAGAACATTTTTGATTTTTAACGGCAGCCCTCATAGGTGCGCCCAAGCGCGTATGCTGGAAGGATTGGCTCGTTTCTCCTTTCTCCGCATTCAGCCGATCACGAAACCGTCTTTGTCCGTCTTCAGCAGTCCCTTGCTTGAGTCCAAGAGCACCAGATGGTTGCCCCACGGATCGGCAACGACCACGCACTTTCCGATTTTGATGTCGAATGGGCCGGCCACGATGCTTCCGCCTGCCTCGACAAAACGCTTTGCCGCCTCCTCGGCGGAGGCCACCTTTATGTCAGTCTCTGGCGGCCGCTCGTGTTGCTTGCTGAGCACCAGTTCGGATTCGCCAACTTGCAGAGCCAGTCCGGTTTCAGTGCGCCATGCCAAAGGCAATCCCAGCTTGTCCCGGTAAAAGGACAACGCGGCGTCAATGTCCGGAACCTTTAATATGTGACAGTCTATGTTCTGAAAGAGCGGTTTGTCCATAATGTTTCCACCTAATGCCTTTCTCTCGGGTATGGCAGGGGCAGATTAACGCTCAAATTCTCCCACCGAGTTTTCGAGGTTGAGAGAAATGATTTTGTTAAGAATTTATCTCTTGTCTTTATTGTTTATCATCAGGTTCTTTGATCCGACTATGGAGTGCTGAAGCTCGCTTCAGCCTTGTCCAGAGGAGCTTGCTCCTCGTGTGACTGACAAGCAAGCTTGTCAGGAGAAAGGCGGTACCAAGGTACGCGCAATCCAAGGATTCGTTCCGCTCATCAGTAAAACATCCGAATTTTTATCAATCATTTCTTCGATTATTAACGATTAGAGATTATGCGGCGTTTTACCGCCGCATAGTCCCTGTTGAACTAAGCCAAAAAGCGGTATGGGAATTTATCGCCTGTCCTTTGTGTCAATACTCTTACGATAGATGTTGGGAGTGGTAAAAGCAAGAGGGTGGGAGTCGTCAGAAAAGTGGCATAAGGATTGGCTGAATAAAGAAAATCACAGTTCTAAATATCCTTGTAATCCTGTAAATCCTGTCAATAAGAAACGTCCTATGGGTATATACAGCAACATTCAGGGAGCCTGGCTGGGTATCAGGATCACATAGGTGGGGAGACCGAGCACCTCGAAACGGGAAAGCACTTCTTTTACCGCAGGTTCATTCGGATTTTCCGCCCTGAACTTGAGTCTGACAAAATCCTTCAGCTTTTCCTTCACTTTGGGACTCTTCAGGGTCGAAGCATCCATCACCTCGCAGTTCTTGCACCAGCTCGCGCTGAAATCAATGAGCAGCGGGCGATTTTCCTTGCCGGCTGTTGACAGCGCTTCGGGAAGGGAAGACAGCCATCCCGCCTCCTCTGCCGGAACCGTCTTTTTCGACGAGATCAGGGAATAGCCGACAAAAAAATAATATGCGGCGATGCCGATTATGAACACTCCGAAAGCATATTTCACTTTCACCATCCAAGGGCCTGGTTTCGGAAGCATGGCTATGCCCGCCCCGGCGAAGGGCCATGGGATTGCCATCCCCGCCCCGAGGATGAAAGGGAGGAGGAGCCCGTAAATGTTTCCCTGCGCATAAAGATACGAGGAGAAAAGAAGCACTGCAATCACAACAGGGGCGACGCAGGCGCCCGCAAGCAGCGCCGATATCCCGCCCATGCCCATCGCTGTCAGGAGGTCATTCTTGTCGTTTGCCTTTCCGGGCTTCATATATTTGGAGAAATCGATGGAAAAGACATCGAACATCGCAAGAGACAGGATTATGAAAATGATTCCTGCGCCGAAATTGAAGTACGGCGTCGAATTGATTGAACCGAAAGTGGAGCCGGTCAGGATCGCCATAATCCCGAGCAGCCCGTAGACCAGCGTTATTCCAGCCCCGTACATGAGTCCGACTATGAACCCCCTGAGTTTTGAACCGGATCTTGCTCCGGCCCCTATGATCGCGACATTTATCGGGATCATCGGAAGAACACAGGGTGTCAGATTGAGGGCGAGTCCTCCTACCAGGATCAATATTATGGATATGAACAGATTATTCTTCCGCAACTTGTCGAATAGGGAATTTTCCTTTACCGGGCCGGCGCTTAACGAACTGTCGATGAATGCAATGAAATCTTTTTCATTCATATAGCCGGAAGCACTGCCCTTGACCGAAAAACGGGCGACCTGCTCCTTCCATTCCAGGGACTGCTTCGCTTTGCGCGGTTCGGGTTTGACTTCGGGAACAATGATCTGCTCCGGCTCCGGGGACGTTGTGATCATGAATTCCTTTTTTTGCGGCGGGTAGCAGACATAGGGGACTTTGGCGCCTCCCTGGAATCTGATGTTCGCCTTCAGCGGGGGAGCCAGTTTTTCAGTTGAATATTCCCAGACATGCACGCCTTCGGGATAAATGATGTGCACCTCACCATACGGATCTTTTTCCGATACTGTCTCAGGCTCCTTGACAGGGGCGGTCCCTTTTCCGGAAGAGTCGGTGAGTTCAACTTTTGTCTGATCCCTGTAGAGATAGGAGTTCTTGCTTATTTCAACACTGATCCTGAGGATGTCTCCGGAGCTTTCATGCTTCCATGAAAACGGATTCTTGTTAACAACGTCGGCCCCGTAAGCAGCCGATGCCAGCAGGGACAGTACAACAAATATATGTTTTATCATGTTCATCGTATAGGGGATTGCACCACTAAGACACAGAGTCACAAAGGTGTTTTAATGATGGAGAATGAATATACGCCGGCACCAGTAATTGACGGCGTGAATCACTCATATTTCACATATTCTTTAATTGATAAATATAAACCTCTGTGTCTTTGTGTCTCTGTGGTTAATTTCACTTGCCTTTCTGGACGACTTTGATTTCGTAGTCTACAGTATCTGCGGCATTGCCGTAGAAAAGGTTTTGTTCCGGTTGCGGCGCAACTGGGGATATAAGTTCATTTCCGGCCGATGCGAACAGTTTCACGAAACCTGAAATCTGCTTTTTCGACAGGTTCATGGAATACTTTAACATGTTGTCATTTTCCTTGCTGACACTTATGCCGCCTGCGGGAATTCCAAGCTTTGCAGCGCAGTCGTTGATTTCCGCGGACGCATCTACAAGGTTTTTCACAGTCCATACGTGGTTTACACAATCGGGAATGCTTACAGGCTCCGCCTTTCTGTCAATGCCGTCCGGTTGCGGGTTTCGGAACTCCAGGGCCCGCCCGGTGCTGACATTGCTCATGTTTGAGAACTGGACTTCGTTTTCAGGCATACGGTGTTTCAACGATGCAGCCTCCCGCGTGTTCTGCTTTGCGGACGGTACAGACGAAATGGAAGTGGCCGCAGGCGCAGTTTTGATCCCGGCAGCGCCTGGCACATGAACCTTGTTTCCTTCCAGACTGTGCACGTAGGCGAAAACACCGACAATAACAACTATAATGGCTGCAACCTTCATGAACTGGAACAGATATGAAGGAACCTCTGTTTCTTTCTCATCGGAAATTTCCGCACGCACTTTTTTCAGGATGTCCCCGGGATGGGGAGGTGAACATTCGTTCATCATGTTTTCGCTTATGATTTTGCCGATCCTGGCGAAATCGCCAATCTTCATCATGCATTCCGGACAAGAGGAAATATGGACGGACTCCGGACTAGTCCTGTCGAGTTCGTTGTCGAAATATGAGCATAAAAACTCATGCCCCGGGCATCCGCCGCCCTTTCCCTGATTGTTGTCGCCTTTGTTCATTTCAATTCTCCCTCATTCCAGAAATTCTAAATACCAAGACACAACTAAAGTTGTGAACTCCAACTTAATTCTTTTTCCGACCTCCGATTACCGACCACTTTCTTCCGTTTCACCATTCGAAGTTGGATGTTCAACTCCCTCGTTCATTCTTCAGCATTCTCGCCAGTGACTCCCTCGCCCGCGACAGCCTTGACTTGACCGTCCCTATGTTTGCTCCCGTGATCCTGGCAATATCCTCATAGCTCATGTCTTCCAGATGCCTGAGTATGATCGACTCCTTCAATGCTTCAGGCAGGTCGGCAATGGCGCTCATTATCCTCTCATCCTCCTCGCTCTTCTCCATAATGGTGTTGGGCGCATGGGCCGTGTCGGCGAAATCAATGTCCCCGGCGTCTCCGCCATCCGGAGTCTGCCTCTTTTCGGATATGCTTACCTTCTGCTGTTCTCCGCGCCTCTTGTTCCACTGGTATTTATTCCTCGCCAGATTTATCAGAATCCTGTAAGTCCATGTTGAAAAACTTGAGTCGCCGCGAAATGTCTTGAGATTTCTATATACTTTCACAAAGGTGTCCTGAACAACTTCTTCGGCGTCTTCGTTGCTTCTCAAAAAACCGTATGCGACCTTGAACATCTGGGTGCTGTACCTTTTGACAAGTTCATCAAAAGCGGACTCGGAACCCGAATTGAAACTCTTTACGAGTTCGGAATCCTCAACTTTAACTGCATCATTCATTATAGACACCGGTTTCAGGGAAATGTTCATTTTTCAGTAAAATTAACGGTAAAAAAGCGAAAAGTTAAGTCAACATAGTTAAAGTATGGGGCACTTATCATAAAAATCAAGATTCATTCAAAGTGAGTTTAATGAAAATGAAGCTGAAAAAAGGCTGTGTACAGATATATACCGGCAATGGAAAAGGGAAAACCACCGCCGCCCTCGGACTCGCCCTCCGCGCCGCAGGCGCAGGGCTCAGGGTTTTCATAGGGCAGTTTGCCAAAGGCTCGCTCTGCAGCGAACATGCCGCAATTGCGAAATTCGCACCTGCAATAACGATCAAACAGTTCGGAAAGGAATGTTTTATCAGGAGGACTCCTGATGATGATGATCTCAGGCTCGCGCAAAAAGGCTTCAGCGAAATCAGGAAAACAGTCGCTTCCCGAAAGTACGATCTGGTCATCCTGGATGAAATCACCATTGCAAACAAATACGGGCTGGTTGAGGTTGACGACGTACTCGACCTGATGAAGTCAAAGCCCGCAAGCGTCGAACTGGTTCTGACCGGAAGGAATGCCGACAAGCGCCTCATCAAAGCCGCCGACCTGGTGACGGAAATGAAGGAAGTCAAACATTATTACAAGTCCGGACTGCCGGCAAGAGTGGGAATTGATAAATGACTCCGTCTCTTCAAGACGGATGCGGTGTGTGCAATATACCTGTGGTTGAAACCACAGGCTATCATTACATTATCCCTCCGGGATAAAGAGGAAACCATATATGACAAGCGAGAAATTTACATTGAATTCAACGCTGAAAGCGTGTAGTGATTGTAGCCTATGGTTTCAAGCATAGGTGCCATAATCAAATTGATTTCGTCCTGAAGGGACGGAGCAGGAAAGGATATGATATTGCAAAAAGACAGGACAATGAAAAATATTCCAAACCAGACATTTCTAAAGTGGTGGGGGCGGAACAGCTGCGAGTTCAGCGCCCTTCTTTTCGATATTGACGGCACACTTATTTCAGGAAAAAGGGCCATGCCGGGAGTGCCGGCGCTGATAAGGCAGCTTGAGGATGGCGCTTTCCCGTTTTTCCTCCTGACCAATGACGGCAATCACTCGACCAGGGAGAAGAGCCTTCTGCTGAAAAAGGCAGGTCTTGACATAAAAGCGGACGAGATCATATCCTGCGGCGACGCCTTGAAGCCTTTTGCCAGGGAGAACGGCCTTGCAGGTCAAAAGTTTTTCGTCATGGGCGACCTCGGTAAACCCAGCTATGCCGAGAAGGCCGGACTCAAAGTGGAAAAGCGCGTAAAAAATATTAACGAATGCTCCGGCGTGATTGTAGGAGAAGGGACATATAACTGGCAGTCGAACATCAGTTCGGCGATGAACTACTTCATAAAATATCCTGACCGTCCACTGATAGTCCCGAATCCTGACAGTTACTGGCCGAACGGGCCGAACGGCGAACTGGGGATAGGCGCTGGCGGCAAAGCCCGTTTCATCTGCACCATTCTAGGCGACTACGGGATAAGGCTCAGACCTGTTTATCTCGGAAAGCCCTATAGGGCCATTTTCGACTACGCCTTTGAAATCCTGAAGACAAGATTCGGCCTTCCTGCAAACCTGCCGCGGAAACGCATCCTTATGCTCGGAGACTCCCTGGCGTCAGACATACGTGGCGCAAACAGGTTCGGGTTCACATCTGGGCTGGTCCTTACGGGAATCACAAACCACGACCATATCAGAAAAGCCAAGCCGTCCTTCAAACCGGATCACATCTTCCCGAAGATAAACTGATCGTAGTAAATAAATCCGCTGCGGATTTATTTTTTATCACTTCATCCCGAATGTCTTTTCCTTCAGGTCGAGATAGAATATGTAGTTTTCCCAGCTCACATCGGGCGGGCACCTGTGATCGCAGAACGGTATGTACCCTCCACGTTCGACAAGGGGGATGAGAGATTCCATGTATTCGTTGATCGCCTTTGGTCCGTCAATCATCTTCGTCTTGTCAAAACCGCCCATAATCCTCAGATCCTTTCCATATTCCTTCAGCAGTTCCCCGGGATGGCAGCAGCACATGACCTCGTACGGGAAGAGGCAGTTCACTCCGCCTTCCAGGAAGTAAGGCATTATCGGCCTGACATCACCGTCGCAGTCGATCCACCAGATATCGATGCCATGTTTCTTGAGTTTCGCATTGATGCGCTTGTATCGGGGCATGACTTTCTCCTTGAAGAAATCAACTGATACGAGCGGCCCGTTCTTGAAGCAGATATCCTCCCAGCCCGAAGCGTAATCGAACTTGAAGTGCGGTAGAATTTCATCCAGGTAATTCTCGATCAGCACGCACTGGTTCTCGATCATGTCCTCAACCATTTCAGGATAGTCGTAGATGGCGTATGAAAGCCCTTCGACTGTCAGGAGGTCCCTTACCTGTCCGATCATTGAGCCGCAGTTGACTCCAAGAGGATAATCACGGTTTTCAGGATGCTGTTCCTTCAGTTTTGCAATATCCGGTTTTCTGCCGGGGCTGTCGGGGTTGAGATGTTTCGCCTTGACCATTTTCCAATCGTCGGGACCCTGTATTGATGAGCCGATATAATGCGGGATGGTGCTGTGTCCGTCTTTCGGTATTTCACATATGAGGCCGTTGTGATCGATTATAGTTTTTGAAGTCGCCGTCTCCGAGAGGACTTTCCGTTCAAAGGAGGGCAGAAGCCATGGTGAACCGACGCCGGAGATCCTGTCAAAGCTGAAAAAGATGTTTGCCTTGCCTTCATTGGTGATCTTGTTTTCGATGAAAGGCTTCCAGAGCGAATAGTTCTCCTCCCAGTATCCGAACTCCATGTTGAAACACCTGTCGATAGGCTTGTAGTGCATCTGCCTGTTGAAGCGTTCAAGG
>JBAZRS010000073.1:0-13607 GCA_041662825.1 Victivallales bacterium
CTCCGGCCCAGTTCGAGCTGGCGCCAATTTTCGAAGAGCTGAATCTTGCGGTCGACCACAACATGATTGTCATGGAAGTTCTCCGTCAAGTCGCCTCCCACCACGGACTTGTGTGCCTGATGCATGAAAAGCCCTTCGCCGGTGTAAACGGTTCGGGCAAACACAATAACTGGTCACTTATGATTTCCCCTGACGGGAAAAATCTTCTCGAACCCGGAAAAAATCCGCACGAGAACGCGATATTCCTCACATTCCTCTGTGCAATAATCAGAGCCGTAGACCGTCATGCAGACATTCTCCGTGCGACTGTCGCACATGCAGGCAACGACCATCGCCTCGGAGCAAATGAAGCTCCTCCGGCTATCATCTCGATCTTCCTCGGCGAACAGCTCACCGATGTCATCGAGCAGATTGAAAAAGGCGGCTCGAAATCCTCGAAGGAAGGTGGAACAATGCACGTCGGAGTCGACACTCTCCCTATTCTTCCCAAGGATGCGACAGACAGGAACCGCACAAGCCCGTTCGCATTTACAGGGAATAAATTCGAGTTCCGCGCAGTCGGGTCAAACCAGTCATGCTCGGGCCCGAACATCGCCCTCAATACTATCGTCGCCGAGTCCATTGATGAAATTGCAACTGAGCTTGAAAAAGTCCCGGCTTCAAAATTCAACAGCACCCTGCAGTCGATACTCCAGGATATCATCAAAACCCACAAAAAGGTCATATTCAACGGCGACAACTACACTGCGGAATGGGCGAAAGAGGCTGAAAAACGCGGACTTCCTAATTTCAAGAAAACTCCGGAGGCTCTCAGTTCCCTTCTCTCGAAGAAGGCAGAGCACCTCTTCGCTAAATACAAAGTATTAAGCAAGACGGAACTGCACTCACGTTACGAGGTCTATATCGAGGAATACAAGAAAACCGTCATCCTCGAAGGCACTCTTGCCCTCAATATGGTAAAGACAATGTTTTTACCGATTGCAATAAAACAGCAGAGTTCTATTGCTGACAATATAATCAAACTCAAGGCTATCGGAGTCACCGCAGGATCTGCGGAACAGAAGAAGAAAACCGTAATTATCGGCAATCTCATATCCGACATCTGCGAGTCCTGCGATAAGATGGAGAAGGCTCTTGAAACACACAAGACCGATGTAATCCTCAAAGAGACTCAAAATATGAGGAAGGCTGTGGACAAGCTGGAACAGGAAGTGGATGATTATATATGGCCTCTTCCTAAATACGGAGAGATGCTCTTCATTTACTAAGACGCTTTTCGTCTTCAAGATGAATTAATAAAAAAACACGGAACACGAGTTCCGTGTTTTTTTTGCCTCTGCTTGTTTTTGCCGGGATGCAATTTCCCTTGTCAGTCACAGCCTGGGTTGCTGAGCGAGGTTGGAGGTTTTAAGACGGAGGCGTCCCTTTTCCGGTGCATGTAATTACCAAGGAACCAATGGAATCTTTTTATTTATTTGATTGATTACGTTGGTGTTCACGGCTTCAGCGTGCTCTTTGAATTTCCAATCTTCCCCTCATGTTCGAAGAGAAGACACGCTGAAGCCGGAACACCAACAAGAGATAAATTTATCACTTCCAATCCCGCATTATCGCACTTCCAAACTTCCATCTCAATCCTTGCCTCTTGCCAACGGCTGACGACCAGCGACTTATTGCTTTTATCCATAGTCAATGGCAATATCGGGAGATCCTGGTCTTCCATCCAGGGCATTCTGAGAATAAAAAAAGAACACAGAACTCCGGTTCCGTGTTCTTTTTGCCTTATTCAGAGCCAGGCGGCTTATTTTACCGCGGTCGCCTTTCCCTGTTCCTGCGTGTCATACTTGACTTTTCCGAGATAGCCGGGAAGGTCTATGCCGGCCATGCTTGCAACGTCATGGAGAGGGGGGAGGCTCTGCATCATGCCGCTGAGAAAATTTGCGGTAGATGTCTTGCCTCCGGCATTTTGCCCGCCTTCCCATACTGTCACCTTGTCAATCTTGATATTCTTTATGGCCTCGGTCTGGAGCTGGACAATGCTTTCAAGTTTTTCTATCAGCAGCATTTTAGATGCGGCATCGGAATCATTATTGCAGGATTTGATGATTTCCTGGAATCCTGCAGCTTTGGCCTTCAGTATTTCATAGTTACCGCGGCCTTCGGCCTGGAGTATTGCGAATTTCGCATCGGCCTGTCCTTTAGCTTCGCGGCGGGTCTTTTCGGCTTCGGCTTCGGCTGCTATTTCAATCTGCTGTTTTGATATTTCTGCTGGTACAATGACTTCAGCCCTCTGTTTTTCACGTTCCATATTGGCTCTTGATGTCTGAGCCAGCTGCTCCGCTTCAAAGTGAGCTTTTTCAATCTGGGCTTCGGCTATGCGTTTTGCAGATTCGGCTTTTCTGAACGCCTCGGCTTCCTGCTCGGAACGGATGGCATTGGATTTTGCGATTTCTATGGCTGAAATATTTTCACCGTTGACGGCTTCAGAATCGGCCTGCTTTACAGAGATACGGCGGTCTCTGGCGGCATTTGCCTCACCAGTCTGGGCATCAGCATCATTTTTAGCCACAGAGATTCTCTGCAACTTGCTTGCCTCAGCTTCACCAATAGATCCAAGTTTAACCTGTTCAGCTACATCAATCTTGGCCCTGTTGATAGCTTCTGAAGCGGCTTTTTTACCGATAGCTTCAATATATCCGCTCTCATCTGTGATATCGGTGATGTTTACATTCAAAAGTTCGAGTCCGACCTTGTTCAATTCCGCTGCTACGTTGTTTTCAACATTCTTAAGGAATGTCTCGCGGTCGGTATTGATTTCCTCGATTGTCATTGAAGCTATCACAAGACGGAGCTGACCGAATATGATATCTCTTGCAAGTGCGGAGATTGCATCCGGCGTAAGTCCGAAAAGGCGCTGTGCGGCATTACCCATGATCAGCGGGTCGGTACTTATGCCAATTGTGAAAATTGACGGGACATTTATACGGATATTCTGTTTGCAGAGCGCATTCCCGAGGTTAACCTCGATTTGCAACGGACGTAATGACAGGAAACCGTAATCCTGGATGACAGGAATTATGAATTTGGCTCCCCCATGTATGCATTTTGCTGCATCTTTTCCAGAGGTTTTACCATAAATGACCATTATTCTGTCGGACGGGCATTTCTTGTACCTGCTAGCCCATATCATTAAAAGCACAAAAAACACAAATATAGCCGCAAGCACATAACCGATTAATGAACCCATGATAAACTCCCTATTTTATTTTAAATACCTATATTTTTTTGACAAGAAAACGTCGACCATCAATCTGCTGGACAATCGTCACAGTCGAGCCAGTCTGAATATTTTCATCGGCTACTGCGATGATTTCTCTTGAACAACCTCTAATATTCACCGTAATTTTGCCATGCTGGACTCTGCCACCCGGAACATTCATGTAAACCGTACCGGTGCATCCGACAAAGTCCTGCGCATCTATATTTCCACTCTGTTGCAGCTTCATGAGGTAGTACAGGAAAAGGGAAGTGGCTAACATCATGAATATGCCGCTCGCAAGTGCTGCAAAAAATCCGCTTATGCCGTTTTTGCCCCAGATTACTCCTCCCCAGCCGAAAAATGTTATGAATGCTATTACGGACTGAACAGAAAAAAGTTTGAATACTGAAAATCCCGCATCGGCATGGCTAGTGGCGATGTCGGCACCCGATCCAGAATCGACATCATGCCCCGCACCAAAGCCAAATGCTGACATTATAAGTTGAATTATAAAAATAAACGAACCGAAAATGGCGAGGGCCCAGTAGAATTTCATATCACCCGATATATCACCGAATAAATTTTCCATGACAACATCCCCACTCTCTGATTGAATCTTTTCTTGGTCGAAAAGATATATTCATCGGGCACAAACTTCAAGACTCATGCAGGTGTTTTAAAAAAAATGCCGTATTAATTGCAACGGCATGTTGAGTAAACAGAAGGCTATTTCCGTGCAGGCACTATTTTATAAGCTTGATAAGGTCTGAAAGAAGAATTTTGCCTTCGTAAAGGGCTTTTCCCACTATTACCCCCTCGATGTTCTTTTTCCCGAGGTTCATCAGCTTGATTACATCGTCAGTTGATGAAACCCCTCCCGAAGCGATGACTTTTGCGCCGGGAACCGCGTCGCAGAACCCGCTTATTGCGCTATAGTTTGGCCCCGAAAGCATCCCGTCGGTAGATATATCGGTGTAAATGAATCTGTTGGCGCCTTTCCTGGAGAACTCCTCGGCGAGGTCGGTTGCGTTCAGCGAGGTTTGCTTCTGCCAGCCCCTAACCGACGCCTTCCCGTTTTTGGCGTCAATCCCAATGACTATTCTCTCATGTGAAAATTTCCTTAGCATCTCTTCAATGACCGTTGGATTCTCACATGCGGCAGTACCGACAATTATCCGTTCAATTCCTGCCTGGAAAACCAGTTCGGCATCATCTATGGTACGTATTCCCCCTCCGAGTTCGCACGGGATTTTTACGGCCTTAGTGATTGATGCTATTGTTTCAAGATTGACAGGTTTTCCCTCTTTTGCCCCATCGAGATCGACAAGATGAAGGAACTCTGCCCCCTGTTTTTCCCAGAGGGCCGCCTGTGCGGCGGGACTGTCAGAATATGTGGTCTCCCTTTCATAATCGCCCTGAATGAGGCGGACGCATTTCCCGCCGCGAATATCGATTGCCGGGAAAATCTTGAAATCCGGAATTTGCCTGACGTCTGTCATGTTCTCCCTCCTTTTTCAGAAATCCAGTTCCTAAGTATGCAAAGTCCAGCATCCTGACTTTTCTCAGGATGAAACTGAGTCGCAAATACATTTTTTTCACCGATGCAGGCGGAGAAATCCAACCCGTAATTGCAGGTTGCCGCATTTATTCTTGAATCATCTGGTTTCACGTAATAGGAGTGTACAAAATAAAAATATGTTCCATCCTTTATTCCGGCCAGGTTTGGATTTCCGCCTTTAATGTCAATATCGTTCCAGCCCATGTGTGGAACCTTGAGATAGCTTTTCGGGAAACGAACAACACTGCCTTTGAATATCCCGAGTCCAGGCAGACCCGGGGCTTCCTCGCTCTCATCCATGAGGAGCTGCATGCCCAAGCATATCCCGAGGAAAGGCTTTCCTTCCTTTATAGCGTTTTTCACCGTCTTGTCTAGGCCGGACGCATTCAGGTGCCTCATGCCGTCTCCGAAGTTTCCAACGCCGGGCAGAATAACGGAATCCGCCTTCCCTATTTCAGCGGCGCTGCCTGTTATGCGGGCATCCGCCCCGAGCTTTTTAAGTGCTTTGAATACGCTTGACAGGTTGCCCATTCCATAATCGATAATGGCTATCAATGAGAGTCGCTCCGGTTAATATGATATTATCACTGGAACTTATTATTTTTTGTCTTCATGTGAAGAGTATAGGTAAAAAGGGTTTCCTTCGGGATCAAGGTACTGGTAAACTTTGTATCCAAGCCTTTCCTCTTCAGAGTGAGGCTGATGCCCATGTTCTTTCAGTTTGGAGATCATTTCTTCAATGTGCTCAACCCTGTAAAGCCAGGACACCCTGTCGCGCCCGGGCGGTATTTTTTCGCCTTCGGCCGCCTGTTCCAGAACAATGGAAACATCTTCCTGAAGTTTGAATTCAACCCAGAAATTGCTGTCTATTATTGGAGCCCCAAGTTCAAGGACATCCCTGTAAAAAGACCTGCATACATCAATGTTCTCAACCTTGATTATCACGCCGTAAAGGCTATTTTGATTTCTGTTGCTTTCAATCATAATAAAATTTTTCCCTTTGTTATAATACAGGGAATAATGAAAATTTAAACTGTGATTTCTCAGTTTCTTAAATAAGGGAACCTCTAAAAATTCGCATTTGGCGCGTTGCGGAAGATTTTTGAAAGCTCAAAAAGAATTTCTGAACGGAGGCATATCGGTTGATACGCCGAGAGAGGAACATTCTTCTTTGAGCCAAAAAGATCCGCAACCCGACTTGTCCCGGCGTAGCATCCCAGCGAAGCCGGAAGGGAGACAGATTCTTATGGATTTCGCCATCGTCACAAATCCAGTCACAGCCCGCAATGGGGCTGCTCCTGTATTTGCTCCTCCTGTCCCCCGAAGCTCTCGGGCGAAGGGGGGATGTCGGCTCTCCATAATCTCCTGTCTCGCGCCATATGCCAATTTTTAGAGGTTCCCATAAGACGGAAAACTCAATTGTAAATCTTAAACAGGTGGAAGAAGTGAACCCGCAAATATATGAAAATCCCTTGACTTCTCGCTATGCAAGCAAGGAGATGAGCTTCAACTGGTCCGCACAGAAAAAACATTCAACTTGGCGCCGGCTCTGGCTTGTGCTTGCGAAATGCGAGAAAAAGCTCGGGCTCGACATCTCAGACGAGCAGCTTAATCAGATGGAGTCGCATTTGGATGATATTGATTTTGAAGCCGCTTCCGCAAAAGAAAAAGAGTTGCGCCACGATGTCATGAGTCATATCCATGTTTTCGGCGAACTCTGCCCGAAGGCGAAACCTATTATCCATCTCGGCGCCACAAGCTGTTATGTTACAGACAATACCGAACTCATTCAGATGCGCGACGGCCTGGCGATTATAAGGAGAAGCCTTCTTCTCTCAATTGCGAAATTCGCAAAAATCGCCGAGCAGTACAAGAACATGCCGACTCTCGGTTTTACACATTACCAGCCGGCCCAGCTTACGACTGTCGGCAAGAGGTTCACTCTTTACATTCAGGATCTGCTGCTGGATCTGGAACGCCTCGAATATGAACTTGAAAAGCTGCCGTTCAGGGGAGTGAAAGGTACGACCGGAACGCAGGCCAGCTTCCTGGAGCTATTCAACGGCGACCATGCAAAGGTCAGAAAACTGGATGATATGGTCACAAAAGAGATGGGTTTTGATAAATCAATAGCCGTCAGCGGTCAAACCTACACCAGGAAAGTCGATTATTTTGTCATATCCATGCTTTCGGGAATAGCGCAGTCGGCATACAAGTTTGCCGGCGATTTGCGCCTCCTCGCCAATCTAAAGGAGGTGGAAGAGCCTTTTGAATCTAAACAGGTCGGTTCAAGTGCGATGGCATACAAGAGGAATCCTATGCGCTGCGAACGGATCTGCTCACTGGCAAGGTATGTGATATCACTTCCTGCGAATCCCGCAAACACACATGCCACCCAGTGGTTTGAAAGAACTCTCGACGATTCCGCAAACCGCAGAATAGTGCTTGCCGAAGCTTTTTTGGCGACGGATATCATCCTCTCCGTACTTGCGAATGTCGCGGAGGGAATCCAAGTCTGGCCAAAAGTAATTGAAAGCCATGTCAGAAACGAACTGCCTTTCATGGCGACTGAGAATATCCTGATGGCCGCGGTAAAGGCCGGAGGCGACCGGCAGGAACTCCACGAGGCGATCAGAACTCATTCCATGGAGGCCGGGAGGAAAGTCAAGGAACTGGGCGAGGCGAATGATCTGATAGACAGAATCAAGGCTGACCCGCTTTTTGCGAAGATCGCAAAAAACATTGACAAAATAATGGATCCGGTAAAATTTGTCGGCAGAGCTCCTGAACAGGTTGACGAATTCCTGAAAACCGAGGTGGCCCCGATCCTGAAAAAGTATAAATCCGATCTTTCTGAAGGCGAAAAAAGGAAGAGCAAGATAAGCGTTTAACATATTGGGGTTGTCTTATGAAAAATCCGAAACGGACGGCGAAAATCGCAAGAAAGACAAAAGAGACAGACATTACTGTTGAAATTAATCTCGACGGATGCGGAAAAAGTTCTATTTCCACAGGGATACCATTTCTGGACCACATGCTTGAACTTTTTGCAAAACACGGTTTTTTCGATCTAAAAATAAGCGCCTTGGGCGATCTGCATGTGGACTGCCATCACACAATCGAAGATCTGGGACTTGTCATAGGAGAAGCGATTGCGAAGGCGGCAGGAGAGAAAAAAGGGATTAGGCGCTACGGTTGGTGCGTGCTTCCCATGGACGAGGCTCTTGCCCTGGTTTCACTTGACCTATCCGGAAGACCCTATCTTGTTTATGATCTTGTTCCCCCGGCGGCAAAAGTTAAAGACATTGACACACGTCTTTTTCATGAATTCTTCCAGGCTCTGTCCGTGAAAAGCGGAATGAACCTCCATATAAAACTTATGAAGGGTGAAGAAGCCCATCATGTATTTGAAGCCGTATTCAAAGCTTTTGCAAAAGCGCTGGATCAGGCCGTGGCATATGACAGCCGGATCTCAGGAGTGCTTTCGACCAAGGGGACACTGTAGGCAAAGCAGGCAATAGATGATTGGATGGATGAAAGATATGGGAAACAAGTGTTAAAACTTACTGATTTTGTATCTGTTTTGAAAATAATTGATTATTTTACTTGATTATTGCCGTTACTTGATATATACTGTGTGTTGTTAGAAAAGGTGGCTTGTTTGCTGCCTGCGGTTATTGTGGTGCCTGCCGTCAAAAGGTACCTCGGGAAATGTCGTAACGCCATGGACAGATCTTCGAAGAAAAGTGAATTATGGCGACGATAGAGGAAGAGAAGTATGAATCTTTATGTTGGCAATCTTGCCTACGAGGTAACCGACGAAGACCTTAAAGCCGCATTCCAAGCTCACGGAGAAATCGAATCCGCAAGAGTTATCATGGATCGCGAGACAGGTCGCTCAAAAGGTTTCGGATTTGTTGAAATGCCGAAAGCCGAACAGGCTCAGGAAGCAATCAAGGCGCTTAACGGCAGTCAGATTGGCGGAAGAGCCATCACTGTTAACGAAGCACGCCCCAAGCCCCAGCGTGATAGCGGCGGTTTCGGTGGTGGAAGCCGTAGCGGTGGATTCGGCGGCGGAGACCGCGGCGGAAGCCGTGGCGGCGGATTTGGTGGCGGGAAAAAACGCTACTAATCTTTGAATTAGTTTTTTTCAGAACCGGAAGGCAAAAACCTTCCGGTTTTTTTTTGGTGAAAAAAAATTCCATTCAGGACGTTTGCCCTGAATGGAATTTTCAAGCTTATTTAACTCAACTGTAAAATATTACGAAAGTTCTTCAACTGCTTCCCTGAACACTTCGATGGATTCCCGAAGGGCGTCCTCCGTGATGCAGAGAGGCGGGGCAATCTTGACACATTCACCTGCTATTCCGACCGGAGCGAACATAAGAAGTCCCTTCTGTAGGCAGGCCACATTAATTTTTTGCGCCATTTCAGGATCCGGTGTTTTCGTTCCGGTTTTCACCACCTGGATTCCGGCAACAAGACCTTTACCATGAAAACAACCGAGGAAATTGGAGTGTTTCTTCTGAATCTCTTCCAAGGCCTGATTCATTATTTCACCCATTTTTGCGGCATTTTCCACTAATCTCTCATTCTTTATAATCTTGAGATTCTCGAGCGCGCTGGCAACTGCCAGAGGGGATGCGGAATGCGTGGATGTCATGGATCCCGGAGGATAAATTGACATCACGTCTGTGCGTCCAATAACCGCAGAAAGGGGAAGGGATGATGTGATTCCTTTTCCACAGGCGACAAGATCCGGTTTTATCCCGTAATGCTGGTACGTGAACATTTTCCCGCTGCGTCCGAATCCCGCCTGAACTTCGTCCATTATGAGGATGATGTCATGTTCGCGGCAGAATGTTTCAAGTTTTTTTGCATATTCTACAGGTAGAAAATCAGGACCGACTCCCTGGTAGGATTCGCAAATGACACCAGCTATGTTTTTAGGACTGACGCCTTTGTCCTTGAGAGTTTTAAGGAAAAGGTCAAATGAGGTGTTCTCGTTTTTGTATCCGTCAGGGAACGGAACCTGCACAAAACTAGGATCCAGATCCCCGATCCATTTCTTCAGTCTTGGCATTCCCCCGGCCAGTTGTGAACCCAGGGTTCGTCCGTGGAATGCGTTTTCAAAACTAACAATGTATTTTTTCGACGAACCGTGTTTTTCAAGCCCGTATGTCTTTGAAAGCTTGATGCAGTTCTCGGTGGCCTCACTTCCTGTGCTGAGGAGGAAGACCTGGTATTTGTCGGGATCAGGGGAAAGCATTCTCAACTCGCGGGTAAGCTCCATTCGCCCTTCATGCACGAACACATAGGTTGCCAGAAGTCCCTGATCAATGACTTCCTTCAGCTTTATGCCTATTTCCTTGCGCCCATGGCCGGCATTTGCAATCAGCACGCCAGAGGACCAGTCAATCCAGCGGTTTCCCCATTTATCTGAGACTATGAATCCTTCCGCCTTGTGCCATACAATCGGAGGCTGCCCAGACATTGATCTTGGTTCGGATTTGCTGAGCTCCTCGAATATTGGCAGAGATTCAGGAACAGGAATCATTGTGCGGATGCTACGGTATTTCGTCTCTATTTTATTAACTTTCACCGGTGTCAAATCGTAAGTGGCCACATTATTTCTCCTTGTTGTTTATTAGTAATGGGGGCTTTCCAGCCCGCTAATTCATGACGGGCTGGAAAGCCCGCCGCGCTTAGCTGTTTCTTAATTTCACTGCCGTGCTTTTACCATAGGTTATTTTCGCCCATTCACCGTCATTCATGATGGACAGCCTGGCGGCCTCGACTACAAGCTCGTTGATGAAACTGTTTGCAGGGGTGGCGATAATACCCCGTTTGTCAGTCTCCTTGATAAGAGCCTGACGGATCATCAGTGATTCCGATTCCCCGAGCCCTGCGACTTCCGTTTCGATCTTATGCATCCTCTCAATGCTTGCGGCGACCGAATCATAGCCATAGCCGATGGGCTTAAATCCTTTTCCCTCCCATGGGGCAAGCCTGTAGAAGTCGGGACTGACATAATTATACATCGAACCGGCACAGCCTATTCCCTCAAGATAAGTATGTTTCACACCTCTGTCCTGATCATCATGCTCAATCAAACCGGTTTTGTCTTTTCCCTCGCAGTACATCACAAGGCACTGGTCGTTGCTGCCTGCGGCCGCATCGGGGTATCCCAGACCGTCAATCACGGAAAGAATGGCGCCGTTTTCGTAACGGATCCTGCCGTTCGCCCACATAAATCCTTCATTTCCATTGGGGAATTTCCCCTTTATCCCTGAAACCGATATTTCAACGGGCTTAAGACCTGTGATGAAATACACCAGATCCACATAGTGGCACCCGACATATACGAAAGGATCAGTCTGATCCGATGTGAACCAGTTCTGGAAATTGGAGTGACGGTAATAGTAGGGCTCGACAAGTTTCGCTTCGCCCATGGCGAATTCTCCGAAATGTCCTTTGGCATACTGCCTTTTGGCAAGCAGGGCGCGGCGGTCAAAACGCTTGTGATATTCTATCCCGACGAAAAGGCCCTTTTTCAAAGCCAGTTCTTCTATTTCCATCGCCTGGGCGTGCTTAAGCACCAATGGTTTGACGCAGAGAATATGCTGGTTGCATTTCAACGCCTCCATCACAATGTCATAGTGGAACTGGTCAGGGACTGCGACAATCACCGCCTGGCGCGGTGGCATTTCCGACAGGACTTTCTTGAAGAGATCCGGAAATTTTCTGTCGGGGGGATTGTCAAACGAAGGATAAGGCTCAAAGTCCTGCCCGGGGAAAGCCTCTGTCATTTCAGCGTTGTTCTTCAATTCCCTTAGCGGCCCGTTGTTAAGGGCGCAGATGCTTATCTTCCCGGCAACTCCTATTCTCTGCAGATGGTACACTGACGGAAGAATCAGATCGTTTGTGATCATTCCTCCACCGACGATACAGACATCAATCTTCAACTCTTTTCCCATTTTCCAGTCTCCATTTATTTGCTTCAGAGGAAGTCCAAGTCCGAACATTGGAACTTGATTCCCTGACGGCTATTTCAGGTTTGAATTTCAAAACAGTCGCATTTCCGCCAACGGCGACCTTTTCAATCACAAGTTCGAATGCGGCGCGCACCATCATTCCAATTGGTGCCATGATAGTAGTCAGGGAAGGTATCATCAGGATTGCAGATGGAATATCATCAATGCCGGTCAGTGAAATGTCAGTAGGCACTGCCAATCCGAGATCATGAATTGCCCTGAGACCACTCTGTGCCATACAGTCATCAGCTGATATCACGGCGGTTGGCATGTTTTTCCAGTCTCTTCCCAACAATGTCTTCATGGCTATCATTCCGGATTTTTTCCCTGATGGAACGAATACTGATAGATCCGGATTGACTTTCAATCCCATCTTATTCATCAGTTCCGAAAAAATCTGGCCCCTTCGTTTGTGGGAGTCTGTATTTTCGCCTATAAATCCGATATCCTTATGTCCGAATGAATACAGATGCTCCAAAAGCAGGGTGACTACATATTCCTCGTCCATTTCAACACGGTTTATTCCGGGATATGTTTCTCCTGAACCTATCTGTACAATAGGAAGTCCATTTATCAGAAACGGATTGATCCATGGAGAACATGTATCACTACCGCAGATAATCAGAGCGTCAAGGCGGTATCTGAGCAGAGTTGTAGTATCTACCTGGCTCCTCTCACTGTCGAAACCTGTAAGCAGTAGTGAAAATCCCCTTTCATGGGAAAGTCTCTGAAGTTCTCCAGTCATACTGCCGAAAAAAGGGTCGTCAAAATTCTTTATGACCACCCCGATGGTCATTGATTTAGACCCGCGGAGAGACAGCGCTGCCGCATTTGGGGCATAGTTCAGCCGCTTAGCTTCCGTTTGGATTCTAAGGACTGTCTTTTCAGAGGCTCCTATATTACCCGCCGTTCCGCATAAGGCTCTGGAAACAAGAGAAGGTGAAACTCCAAGCTTTTTCGCTATAGCCTTTTGAGTAATCATCGTTTTACCTATATTTAATCAGTTCCAGAATGCCTCATACGTGTGAGATATATAATATAAGGGTAAAATCAAATTTTCAATCTCACACGAATGAGATATTTAATATGTTTTAGAAGTGGGTCAAGGTGTCAGTATGGGAAAATAGAGTTTATCAATTATTTTTATGTGGAGATATCGAATTTCCTTGGGCGATTCCTGATGTTCAAGGCTTCCTATCCATCTTTCCATGTTTAACGGTAGGAGTAGCCTTTATCCACGGACTGCATATAATCATAAAGATTTTTGACAGAGTCTTCCCAAATTTTTCCAAAATTCCCTCATTCTATTCCTGTCTCCCGAGATTAACGCCGGAGTTGGCCGTTGATTCTTTTGCTGCCGTATTTTTAAGTCTGGAATTATCATTGCTGATTTGAGAATCTTTGATGACTGAACCGGTTCCCGATATCCCGGAATTTATTTTAGATCCTTCTACCGCAATATTTTTAACATCGCTGTTTTTATTGACGATTATGGACCTGTCCACTTCTGCATTCTTTGAAATCGTTCCGGTTTTGAGCTTTGAGCCGTCGTCAACAATGCTTTTGGCCTGAGGTTTGACGTTTGGAATATTTGCTTCTTTCAACTCAGAAATTTCGTTTTTAACTCCCATGGTTATCTTTGACTCTTTCAGCTTCTTGCTGTTCACTTGGATGCCGGAATTGAGAATCAACTGGCTGTTGGTGATTTCCGCAGCATCCGTTTTTATACCGGAATTGGATGTTGAGATCGGAAGAG
>JBAZRS010000074.1:0-13549 GCA_041662825.1 Victivallales bacterium
CAGTTGACAAAATGATAGCCTGTGGCCGACGTGGCGTTGATAGACGCGGCAACACCTTTTGTCTGGAAGGATGTGCCTGCCGGAACAGTCGTACCGTTGCCGTCATTGATTACTGCAAGAGCGTAGTCGTTGTCGGCTTCAGTTGCGGCAATGTCTTTGTCCGTCATTCCGTCCGACGAGCATCTGATTAAGGCTGAGCCGCTCGCAGTGTCCGCATCTTCAGCGGCCGCAAGCGTAACCGTCTGATAGGTTTCCCAGTTTGAGGTCGTAAATGTCAGCGGCGAGCCAGACAAGACCGTCATGTCGCTGTCTCCAACATATACCGTAACTGCCACCGTCCTGTTGGCAGTAGGTTGTGCGGTGAGTTTTACATTGAAGGTATTTGTCAAGCCTTCGTTAACGCTGAGAGATGCGATGTCGGTCGCAATCTGGACGTTGTTCACTGCGAAATTCGCGGTTATCGTTTTGGGTGCGGTGACATTGGTGATAGTCAGCGGGTTGTCCGATCCGGCATAATCGCCAGACCAGCTTGTGAAATGGTAACCGATGTTGGGCACGGCTGTGACAGCTGTTGCGTCAGCACCGTCTCTGATAATCTGCACCTTATCCCCGGTAATCGTACCATTGTCACCCTCGATGAAAGTTACCGTGTGTGCAATTATCCCTTTACCGGACAACGTCACGGCAACTGCTGGCTCATCTGCGTCATTGCTGTCAATATTCACTTGGGCATCAAATTCTCCTGCTTGTGTCGGGTTGAAAACAACGTCGAAGGTCAGAGTTTCTCCGGGAAGCAATGCGCATGGCAGCGACGGCAGGTTCTGTAAACGGAACCACCTGCCAATGTTCAACTCATATAGGATCATGTTTTCCAGATAGTTGTAGGATGCATCTTGCCATTCCACCGTTTGAAGCGTCGCAAAGATCCTACCAGCTCCGAAAGGCAATTCCATGGCACAAGGATTGCCGCTTCCGGCTATTTCCAGCACTTCCACCGCACTGGCGGGCACCGTGCTGAAACTACCAAGTGATGAGTACCACCATCCGCACAATTCCGCATTGCTGATTATATTAGGTGTGGTTACCACCGGATGGTCGGCTGCCACGATTGCTATGTCATCGGCAAGCTCTGTGCTATATGCGAAACCACCCGGGAACAATTCGCCAGGAATCGCATAATCCGTATATGTGGCCAAATGCAGGTCGAGTAGTCCGCCAGCATTCACATAGGCCTCGAATCGGGCGCGGTTTGCAACTACCTCCTGATAGAATAAGGTACTCTGTTGAGATGCGATGATAACCTTGTCAAAGGAGGAGAGGTCAGCTGATGCAATTTGCGAGGAGTCGAGGATCGTGTAAGAGATGCTGTTGGCTTCGAGCACAATTTGGTTGCTATTGCTTCCCCAAGGATCCCAATTCTGGAAGATTGCGACCTGTCCCAAGGAATTCGGTGCCTGGAATGTGGTTGCGCCTTAGCCGCCTTCCTATAGGACGGCTTGTCGTTCGTAGTCGAGGAGCCACGGGTTGCAGTCGCGAGCTTCTTGAACTGGCGCAGTGCGGTGGCTCTCGCTTTACTACCCAGGGAGATGTTGGCAATATTAAGCGGATACTGCGAATCTGTGTTTTTTACGGTTATAGTCTCTGTACGAGCCTCCCCGACCACCACGTCTCCGAAGGGGATCGCCAAGTCCGTTGAAGGCGAAATGGAGTCTGTCACCTCGATCTCCCCAGGAATCGGAGCGAAGTTCGCAACAACCGCAATATCCGCAGTGACATTCGCGTCTGTCCTAGATGCGGTCATTACACCATCACTCCGGGAGATAAAATAGCAGTTTGCATCAGGGAGGGCTGTGACTTCCGTCCCGTTTCCGCCGTGGTTTACTGTCTGCGGACTTGTTCCGGTTATCGATCCGTTCAAACTGGCGGTGTAGGTCAGGGTGTATGTTTTGACTGCAAAATTGGCAGTGATAGTTGCATCTTCAACAGCATTGGCTGTCGTATCAGATGAAAGGCTATTCCCGAATATCAGAGTTCCCGCACAGGCACCAGTCCAGTTTGTGAAGACATACCCGACTTCAGGTGTTGCCGAGATGTTGAAACTAGTTCCCTGCAGTCTGGTGAAACTGCCTCCAGGAATCGTCGTTCCGGTATCTGTCGGTGAGCATTCCATCGTTATGTTTACCGTAGGCAGAGCTTTTGGCGTAAAAAGAAGCGAGTCAACATTGGTCAGATCGCTTTGATTGTTATGTGAAGCGAGATCGTAGTATAAGCCATTCCCGGCAGAAAGTCCGATGGTCGGACTAATTCCGGCGTTTCCGTCTCCATAATTAAATTGAATCCGTCCGTCCCTATAAAGAACGACTTCGAAATTTACCGGATTTGAACTTCCAAAGACAACGCCAGCCCAGCGGATTATGACATTGTCGGTATTTTCAGTTATGTATATTGATGTGACGAGATCCTGCCAGAGAAGGGCTATTCTTATATTTTGAATAAGAGCCGAGTCACTGTTTGAATAGCTCGCGCTATTGCTTGCGAAATCCAAGAACCCGTTCGAACATACATTTACGCTGTTGTAAGCGATCCCATAGAAAGTGAATGTGAAAGGAAGATTATAAACCCATGACGCATCATCAGAGCTCCACCCCTGGTCGATCCCGACGTTGTTGAACACATGGGGCTCCACGGTTTCATCATATCCGGTTTTTATCGTAAAGAAGTTCGCCGTGACAGTGGCGTTGTCCAGGAGATTGAATCTGATATCTGTTCCGCTTACGTTAGTGACGCTAATATTGCTGTCATACGTCCATCCGGCGAACGCATAGCCTGCGGCTGGAACAACCGAGATAGATATGTCATCTCCCGCTCCGAATGTGTTGCTACCAAGCCCTGAGCCAGATTCGCCGGTGCTATTGTTCTGCCAGTTAATCATTCCCGTAGCACCGGAAAGGCTCTCGACTATGGTCAACTGTCTTGACAGTGCGAAGTTCGCGACCGCCGTGATATCCGCAGTAACGTTCGTGTCCGTCCTTGACGCGGTCATCACACCATCACTCCAGGAGACAAAATGGCAGTTTGCATCAGGAACCGCCGTGACTTCTGTTCCATTTCCGCCGTGGTTCACCGTCTGCGGGGTCGTTCCGTCTATTGATCCGTTAGAACCGGCAGTGTAGTTCAGGCTGTATGTTTTGATCGCAAAGTTGGCCGTAACGGTCGCATCACCGACAAGTATGACTGTCGTGCTGGCGGACCATGGGTCAGAGACGGAAGCATTGGCGGTGACTGTCCATCTCGTAAAATCATAACCTACGTCAGGTGTCGCAGCAATGTTATAACTTGTTCCCGGCACGACATCTTTTACTCCTGTGGGACTTGTCAAACCGGCACCCGCCGGGGAAGCTGCCATTGCAAGGGTAAAAATCACATCGCTTATTCCGAAATCCGCATTGCTGTCGGCTGTAAGTGAATCATCGGCCGCAGTTATCCTTATCCGATAATCTGCGGCATTTGCGAGCGAAAACGGAACTGCCCATGAATACACTCCGTCATTCTCCGTGTCGGCGGCTATTTCCGAATAAAACACTCCATTTCTCAAAAGCTGGATTTTGACATTTTGCGACAGGCCATGCGACGACCAGGTGATATCTTTCGTATCGCCCTTCTTCCATACTTCTCCGCCAGCGGGAGACAAAACCTTCAGACATGTTTTGGCCAAAAGTTCAATATCGTCCACCGCAATGTCGGCATTGTCGCTTGCAACAACATGGAAGGATATCTTGACATTCTTTTCCCCCACATATTCACTGAGATCGAGCCTTGTATTGTACCAAGTCCAATTCTGCCACGTACCGATATCGCCGAAAGTCCAAATTCTAGTCCAAGTAGCTCCACCATCCTTGCTGATTTCGACAAAAAGATCTCCGTTGTCATTTGGGGACACGTGCCAATAATAACTGCTACACCACCAGAATGATAGAATCGGCCCCGTGACTGACGACAGATCAACAGTTGGTGAATTCAGCCTCTCGTCGAGATTGTATCCCCATGAAGAGACGCCAGCATAAGATCCAGATTCTGTATGGTTATAGCTATATGATGTTGTCCAATGTGCGGGTTGTTCGCCCGGGGAGCTTGCCCCGTCCACGATTGTCCAATCATCGGGTGGAGTTTGCCCGGATTCGAAATCTTGTGAAAAAAACACCTGATACTGTGCAAAATTTGCTGTAACGGTCGCATTGCCGACAACTGTGACTGTCGTGTTGGCGGATAAAGGCGCAGAGATTGAAGCGTTGGCCGTTGCCGTCCATCCCGAAAAATAATAACCTTGATTGGGCGTCGCGGAAATGTCATAACTTGTCCCCGGCAAGACATCTTTTACTCCTGTAGGACTTGTCGAACCGACTCCTTCAGGGGAAACCGCCATGGCAAGGGAATAAACCACATCATTTATTGCGAAATCCGCATTGCTGTCAGCTGTAAGTGAATCATCGACCGCAGTTATCCTTATCCGATAGTCTGCGGCATTTGCGAGCGAAAACGGCACTGTCCATGAATATAATCCGTCATTCTCAGTGTCGGCAGCTATTTCCGAATCAAACGCTCCATTTTTCATAAGCTGGATTTTGACATTTCCCGTCAAGCCATGAGACGACCAGGTGATATTTTTCGAATCACCCTTCCTCCATATTTCTCCGCCACTGGGAGACAAAACTTTCAGATATGTAAGGGACTGCAATGCCTTGAAGACATTGAGCCTGCCGCCTGTGACGCATTTCCCGCTAAGGCCTGTAATCGGATCGGTGCTGTCCATTAAAAAAGCCTTCAGTTGAGCCGCCGTAAAACTTTGATCTACCGAGAGCAGGAGAGCGGCAGCGCCTGCAACATGTGGAGTAGCCATTGAAGTCCCGCTCAAATACTCATAACTGTTGCTTGGAGTTGAACTGTAAACGTCTACACCTGGAGCCGCCAGGTCAACAGTTGTCAGTCCATAGTTTGAAAAATATGCTAAGACGTCCGAGCTGTCTGTTGCTGCTACGGCTACTATATTGGCGCAGTCGTAATTCGAGGGATAGGATGGAGTTGTGTCATTGTCAGAGCCGTCGTTTCCCGCCGCAGCGATGAAAAGTTTTCCATTCGCATCAAGAGCATCTTTCATCGACTGTGAAAATCCGCCGCCCCCCCATGAATTAGAGGTGAGATCAGCATGCATCAGGGTTGCGTAGTTTAAGCACACGACAGCATCAGAAATGTCGCCGCTCCCTCCAGCATCAAGGAATTTCAACCCCATAATGCCGACTTTCCAGTTTACACCCACAATCGCTGTTCCATTATTCCCCACACCACCGATCGTGCCGGAGCAATGAGTCCCATGGTAGTGGTCATCCATCGGATCACCGTCATTATTCACCGCATCCCATCCATGTACGTCATCTATGAATCCATTGCCATCATCATCTATTCCGTTGCCCGGGATCTCGCCGGCGTTTGTCCAGATATTGTCTATAAGATCCTCATGGTTGTAGTCCACCCCGGTGTCAATGACTCCCACAAGCACGCTATTACTTCCCGTGCTTATGTCCCATGCGTCAGGGGCGCTTATCTTGTTCATCCCCCAGAGTGTGCCGTCCGTAAATTTCGGGTCGTCCGGGGAAAGGCTGGCATGGACAATATAATCCGGTTCGGCATATTCGATTAAATCTGCTTCCTTTTTCATTTCATCAATTGCGATCATTATGGAATTTGCATGGATCACATCGAATGCTACGAGAAAGAGATTTTGAGATCCTTTGAGCTGTTGCCGAATTGAAAATTGCTTTCTTTCACAAATATCTTCGAGGGATTTCCTGTTGGCTCCTTTTTTCAATTTGACGATCATATGGTCTGCAACCATTTCAGTCCTTTGCACTGTCTCCTCGGCAGCAAGATTTGTCATTAACGCAGCATTCCCCTTTGACGTTATTGTCTCGTCAATCCTGATCAGGGGGTACTTGAAACTCTGTTCCCTGACCACTTTGCATCTTTTTTTATCGGTTACGGAAATGGCGTTTTCAGTAGAATACAGGGTTTCGGCATTTGAAAAGCGAGCGATGCCTGGATATTTCTTGGCAGACGGCGCAGCCGTTGCAAAAGTGGCAAGGAATAGTAACGACACTGTAACATAAACCGCCGAAGTGATTTCGAAATTACGAACAAGCCCACT
Source organism: Victivallales bacterium (assembly GCA_041662825.1). Lineage (GTDB taxonomy): Bacteria > Verrucomicrobiota > Lentisphaeria > Victivallales > GWF2-50-93 > GWF2-50-93. The sequence continues at coordinate 6,200 of JBAZRS010000074.1, forward strand.
TAGCCCATCCCAAAAACTCAACAACTTCTTTTTCATTCTCACCCCTTGTTTTCAACTTATAATTTTCTAAATCCCTTTTATCCTGCCAAAAATCAAACTTAATAAATCGAATTGCAAATTGCCATATTTTTCTCTTTCCGGAGCATTCTTGAAAATCTTTCTGGAAAGAGCTGTGAAAACCGGATCGGTTAAGAAATTGAATTTCAGGCACACGGACATGAATGTCTGTGATATTTTACTGGATAAAAACGGGAGGGTAATACCCAAAGCTGAAAAAATATAAATGTTTCCATTCAGCATCGTCATACCGCCCCCCCCTCGGAAATTTATGCTCATTATTTATTACATCATTGCTTCATCAAGATCAGACAATTCGGAAATTCCATCCTGATTGGCAATAGCGCATGACCGGCACTCCTCTAATATGCCATGGTGTTTTATGCCGCACACGATGAGTTCCTCAACGAGAGATGAGAGATTGCCGCCCTTTCCTTCTTTTATCTCATGAATCAAGTCATAAAGCGACTTGCTAATCCATACAGACTTGGCGGTGTAGTCTATTGAAGATTTTGGAAAAGGCGTTTCCCGATTGTTTCTCATTATCATCCCCCAGGAAAGTGTATTGATGGATGCACTACTTTTCACTATCCTAACTTACATTGCATGTTATACAAATATGATTTTAAAAATATTTCAATAATTCTTCCCGCCGATAATATATATATAAGGGGAATGCCTATTCCGTCAGAATCATGGCGAAATTCATGAACTTCCTTTTACATGCACAGTCCATAACTGGTTATAATTCGTATCGGATCCAAGCTTCTCACGCAGGGGAATAATTTTGCTTTTGGGGGATGTCTTTGAGTAGTCCAGACATTCCTGTCTGTGAGATTCGAGAAGACACAGACACGAATGTCTGTGTTACTTTAATAAAGGTATCGCCACGCTCCAATTGCATCATCCCAAAACTTTGTCGGGAACTTTGTCGGAATATTATGCCGTCTGGTGTAGGGGAATCGAGAAAGCTCACGACAAAGGACAGCGAAGAGGAAATCTGGAAGACACGCGCCAGCAGAGTGGCGCGGCTACAGCGGGATGCGGGGATTGGCCGGAAAGAGAAGACACAGTGCAGACTTCGCCCGGAAGCATCCCACTTTGCTCTTCAAGCTTCCCCCCTTCGCCAAAGCTACTGGGGACAGGATGAGGGACAGGTTGCCATGGCAAGCGAGGATGCCTGTGCTACTGTCAATCGGACCGCCAGCATCTTGCTGGCCTTTATTCCAATGTGGTACAGGCGTCTCGCCTGATCTTAATCTTTCTTAGAACATAGGCGAACATTCTAAATCACAGGCTAAAAGCCTGTGCTACTTTTTCTGCAGAGCGGAAATGAATTCCGGATTCTTCAAAAGGCCTTTGACCGCGTCCAGGAACGCATCGCTTAATGTCTCCTGGTAATTTTCAAGTTTATAAGAGCGGCCAAAGCGCTTTGTCACACCGGCCGTCATCCCCTGCCAGAGGATTTTGCCGGAGGCATTTTCAACAGTGACCTTGATTGCCAGATTCCCCGTATAAACATTGCTTTCAATGACATAGAATTCTGCAATCTCGCCTTTTATGGTTGCGTCTGCCTTATCTTCTACGACATTAAAACCGCGTTGCTTTATAATATCTATGAACCTGCTCCTGCACCAGTCGGCGACATCATCGCGCGTTGTGACAAGTTTCACATTATTGTCTTCAATATTTCTGGCAATCTCTGCTTTATTTGTCCGGTTGTCGGTGAAAGGCATAACTTTGTACTGCTGAGAAAATAAGCCGGTTGCCGTCACCGTGTCAGAATCATACACGCTTTTGGTGGGTTTCCAGACTAACGGGACGTCTGTAAGCATTTTCGGCGGAGTGGATGAGCATCCGAAAAGTACAGCTATGACCGACAGGCACACCAAAACCAGGAACATGCGTTTCATAAAACCCTCCTTTTAAAAATTAATTAAGCGGCCAGAGGCCGCGACTTTAAATGCCCAAGAAAAGAACAGCTCTTGCGAGCTTGACTACAAACGAATCAGCCTCAAATTCAATGCTCCTTGTTTGTAGTTAACCCCGCAAGGGGTGTTTTTTTATACCTTTTCGAGCAGGCTCTAACTAGGTGTCAGAATAAATCTCGATTTGAATTCATTTTTAATTCTGTATCCTGTATTCTGCCTTCTGAATACCAGCAAAATGCTAGTTTTACAATTGGGTCACATAATTATAAACATAATCCATATTCCAGATCTGACAAGATGTTTACGGGAATAATCACTTTTCGAAAAATGTTATCGGGAAGCGGCGTTTGACACTGAGACGGTTTTTGGAATTCATGATAAGGACGAATTCCCTGCCCCAGTCTTCAACAATGATCTGTGAATGCCTATACCACTTCAATCCCGCAACGTCGATAATGGCTACGCGGTCTTTTTCCCTGTCGGCGAACATGCAGACCAGCATCCCGCTCCTGGCATCCTTGAGCTTCCCCTCAATAGCGATTTCCCCGGCATTGAACATTGTCAGGAGACTGAAGCCGGGCACAATAAAACCCACAGCGGTCTCAAAGACATTCAAAAATGATTTTGAAGGGACGACCTGGACAAGGGAGAGCTCCAGGACAAGGGTCTGTGTATCCGGATTCTGGGACAGCTGGAATCTCTTTTCGGGGTCGGACGAGACTGCGGTTTTGAATGATTTTTCAATATATCCGGCGAAATAGAGACACTCTTTTGCACGTGTGTTAAAAAACTCGCTTTCGTTCACCCTGTTCCAAGGGATTTTAGCAAGCACATGTTCGGTATTCACTTTTGGAATCATGATCTTCCTGTACCTGTTCATGTCAACTGCCGGGTTGAACCACATTTTGCGGAATGGAAAAGTCGGAGACATCTCGCTTAATTTCGGCTGTGCTGGCAGAAACGACGTCTGGGGTGCGGGCTCCGCCCTGAGAGTATCATAAAAGCTGTTGCATCCGGAAGTCAGGGCCGCCAGAAATATCAGGATAAACAGGGCGGCTGATATACGACAGGTGATTGATTCAGTTCTATAACTGGAGCCTGTTCGAGAAGGGGGTAGCACAGACATTCCTGTCTGTGACGGAAAATGTAATTTGACCCCACAGACAGGAATGTCTGTGTTACTTTTTAAGACAAATTTCATCTTGAGATTACCTTTTCGAGGAGACTGAACTTAACCGGGTTTGCCGGGATTTAAGATTTTATTGACAGGATAACAGGATTCCAAGGATAATTTAGAGCCTATGCATTCATCAGGAAAAGAACGCGTCAGCAGAGTGACGCGGCTACAGCTTGGATTTGCTGTAGTAACGGCACTCTGTTGCCGTTCTCTTCATTTACGACTTAGTATTTAAATCCAGTTAATCCTGTAATCCTGTCAAAGAATACAATTTCCTATACCGTAAATCAGGCGGCCACCCCAGTCATCCCGGTCATCCGACGGGACAGGTCCGACGGGGCAAGAAGGCCGCGACTATTTTGGAACGCCACCAACTTGGTGGCTCTTAAGATGCCGGCAGGTTGCCGGCGTTCCTTTTTGAAATTCCTTAACGTCAAGCTATTACTGTGGGAAAAGATTTTCAAGCATTTGGTTTTATTTACACTTGAGATATACTAATGCGGGCTGACCGCAACTCAAACTCGAAATTCGAATACCGAAATCCGAAACAAATGGTGAATTAATTAATTTCCAAATGTTTCAAACATTGTCTTGAGAATTAAGATTTTCATTTTTTTCGAGCTTGTTTCGGATTTCGAGCTTCGGATTTCGGATTTTATATACGCTCAAACTATGTTTCGCCAATCATTTGAACGGGATTGTAATCTTATGGATGATTCAGTAACTGCATTCAGAACGGAATTCAAACGCAATCTGATTGAATGGCTTCAGATGGAGAATAAGAAGCCTGAAGACATCATCGACGACGAACCGCTGATCGGAAAGGGCCTGGGTCTTGATTCCCTTGACGCCGTTGAAATCGTGATCATGCTTCAGCGCAAGTACAATATCTCCCAGAAGGACATTGAGTCACGCAAGGAGATTTTCGCCTCCCTGGCCACCTTGAGCGACTACGTCCAAGAAAAATGCAAGCGGTGAAAATATGCCTCAACCATCGCCTGTCATCACCGGTGTCGGATGCATCTCCTGCGCGGGAGACGGTTACGACGACACCGCCAGCTCGCTCTTCCGTCAACCTGTCCGCCCGGCAGCGCCCATTGCCACCGGCAGCTCTCTTGAATTGCCGGTTTTCGAGCTGACCGGTTTTAAATCTGAAAATGATAAGCCTGGGGGACGTACACTTGCCCTGTTGCGGCATGCATTGGAACAGGCGCTCCGGCAGGCCGCCCTGTCGCGGCAAGAACTCGGTTCACTCCGAGTCGGAGTCTGCATTGGAACCACCGTCGCATGCCAGTTGAACAATATTCCGTTTTACGCCGAACTCCGCTCCACCGGCAGCGCCCCCGCCAAACCTTTAAACGACTTCATCTCCGGTTCCCCCGCCGAGTGGATCCGGCGCGAATACTCGCTCTGCGGACCGGCACTGACGGTTTCCAACGCCTGCTCGTCCGGCACCGATGCCATCGGCCTGGCATCATTGTGGGTACGTTCCGGACTCTGTGACATCGCCATTGCCGGAGGCGCAGATGAACTCAACAAAGTGCCGATAGCCGGTTTTCATGCACTGGGTGTCTGCTCGAAATCCCCGTGCCGGCCCTTCGACCGCAATCGCAACGGATTGAATCTTGGCGAGGGGGGCGCCATTGTCATCATGGAATCAGCGGCGGCGGCAAAAAAGCGCGGGGGCAGTCCGCTTTTTTCAGTTGCAGGATATGGAACGGCCGCCGACGGTTTTCACATCACAAGAGCCCGTCCTGACGGTTCAGGGCTTGCACAGGCCGTAAATTGCGCCATGGAATCCGCCGGGATACGCGCTTCAGAAATAGCCTTTGTCAATGCGCATGGCACCGGAACAGACGGAAACGACAGACTGGAGGCATCCGTGCTGATACGTATTTTCGGGGCAGACGTCAAATACCTGTCGACAAAACGCATGACCGGACACACTCTCGGAGCGGCCGGGGCGCTGGAATTCATCTTTACCGGCATCATGCTGGCAGAGGGGAAGGCTCCGCCAAGTCACGGATTCGAAACTCTTCCGGATGACATTGCCGTAGCGCCACTCACCTCGGAAATTCCCATAGCCGGTAAATTCGCCATGTCCACTTCACTGGCTTTCGGCGGCTGCAACAGCGCCTTAATCGTTGAAAGGGTTGGGTAAAATCATGTTCATCTCGGGAATTGGCGCGATAAATGCCTGCGGTAGCGGCACGGAATGCCTGGAAATGCTGAAGCAGAACAGCAATTTTCTAGACGGGATTATCGGCAAGGAGGCCCTCAATTCCGTAAAAGCCAAGTATGATCTCCGCAGGGCGGACCGCTACACCAGCATTATGATGGCTTCTGCAGTTCAGGCATGCGCCGATGCGGGGTTCGCAGACTGTGCCCCGGCAGACACCGGAGTCATCACTGTCAGCGCATTCGGACCGCACCGGACCACTTTCGCCTTTCTCAATGACATCCTTGACTACCCTGAAGACCAGGTGCTTCCCACCACTTTTTCGCATTCTGTTCACAATGCCGCAGCCTCTTATGTGGCTACTTCCCTGCAAATAAGAGGGCCCACCATCACCCTGACCGGGTTTGAGGACATCTGGTTCGACGCCCTGGAATTGTCAAACGTATTCCTGAATTCCGGCTGCTGCCGGAGGATCTTGCTCGTCGGGGCGGAAGAACTTGCACTGCTCACCCAGAGCCTCACCGGCATATTGCCTGACTGCTTTCCCTGCAAGCGCATGGAAGGTTCCGTGGCGCTTATGCTTTCATCTGAAACAGAAGGGAAAAATTATAGCGCCGTAAGCCTCCGCCGCCATTCCTCCAACGGGGAAAAGCAGGGTCGGCATTCTTCCGATGCAACAATAAAAGATTTTCTAGGCGGTGCTTTCCAGACTGCGCTCGCCGCACTCGCTTCGAGCAGAGAGCCGGGGACAAGCATTCTTGTCAATTCTAACAGCGGCTTAATTACTTTTTATAAAACTGTACAATGAAGAGGAGCAATTCTACTATGGGGAAATTTACCGAGGAGCAAATCAGGGACTGGCTGATTGAGGAAATATCGGCCATTACCGGCACGGAGGCGAAACTCATCGACCCCTCGCGTTCGCTATCGCAGAACGGCATTTCCTCCATGGGCTTCGTGGAACTGCTTGTGGGGATCGGCCGGGAATTCAAAATTGAACTCCTCAATTCGGACCTCTCGCCCGCCGATGTCGCTTCCGTCAGCGCATTTGCGGACAAGATTGCCAGAACAGGTGAATTAGGCGGCCAAGGGCCGTAACTTTTAAATACCAAACTCCAAATTTACGTCAGGCGCTTCGGCCTGACCTTGGAGCTGTAACTTGTTACAGCCTTGTTCAGAGGAGCTTGCTCCTCGTCTAACTGACAAGCAAGCTTGTCAGAAAAAAGGCGGTACCAAGGTACCGCACTCCAAGTGCGAATTTCGCAATTCGCAGAAAATTGGATGTTCAAAACTTTGAAATTCCTTAACGTTAAATTAGGCGTCCAAGGCGCCGCAACTATGGAACAATCGAATATCCGTCGTCGCTGAGAAGCTATGCCGGACTCAGTCGAAATAAAGGCGCCTTAATGCTGTTCTCAAGAAGAAAACATTATTTAAACGGGATTGACTGGATTTCCGCTGCGCTCAACCACCAGTGTCGTCTAACTCCGGCCCGCGGGAATAATTTCCTGATTGTGCTTGAGCTAGGATCCTTATTCTCTTCCCTAAAAAGCAAACGTCTGCTGGACACCTGCCGTTCCATACTGCCACTCCTTAGCGGAAGCATCAGGCGCGCCTGGCATCTGGCTCCATACTGGAATCCTGGCGGCGGATCCGAGATTCCCTTTTCGGAAACATCGGTGGAGGACGACAGCACCGCCGATTCCGTGCTGCATGCATTTGCGAATGAGCCTCTACCGGAAAACACCGGAATCGCGATAAAGCTGATTTCCCTTGACGGCAAAGGATGTCTTGTCTTCAAATTCAGTCACCTCCTTCTTGACGGTCGCGGGGCGGAACTATTCCTGAAAGCCGTTGTGGAGGGAAATCTGGAAAAAGTAGCGGCGCATCCTGGACTGCCTAGTCCGGATCTTCATAGATGGGCGGATAAGTTTCAGGCCGGAAAAATCGTCCACCGCAAAAGGCTGGCAATACTGGAGCAGCATAAGATCGCCGCCCTGCCGTCC
>JBAZRS010000075.1:0-13527 GCA_041662825.1 Victivallales bacterium
TGTCGCAGCACCATCAGCAGACTGGAGAAGTATTTTCTTGCCCTTGAAATCAAGGTTCACATTCCCTGCTCCCTTGTATGCGCCTGTGGCAACAGTTATGACATCGTTGTCACTCGATGTATCAATAGCCTTCTTTATTGTGGCAAACGGGTTTGCTTGCGAGCCATTACCAGTAACATCAGAACCTGTGGTGGCAACATAAAGCATGTTACTTATTCCTGGCGAGAAGTAAACCGAAGTCAACTGAGTATAGCCTTGATCAACAGGTGCAATAATCAACCCGGCTGACCCGACTGGCCAGCCATTATAGGGGAAATCTGTACCTGCGAATTGCCTTGTGTCCCAGGCCGAGCATCCTTGGAATGGTTCATCAGTTGGATTGGAAAAATAAATTATGGAAGTGCTGGACACAATGCCATTTGCGATGACTTTCCCATCAAATATGATTGACACATCCCCGTTTGCCGCAAGATTTGTGATCACATTGTATTCCTGATCTCCAACCAACGGAAATATCGTGTCAAAATCTGCAGTTTTAGTAAGGCTGCTCTCATTCCATCCAGTCCATCCTGTCGTAAACCAGCTCGTAGGCGTGCTTATACCAACAGCACTTCGGTTAATATGAATTATAACCTGTCCGGTCATATATGGATGAAGAACCTGCAGTCCCCAGTCTGTGCCGTTGCGTTTATATTTAAATGTCCATGATGTTCCAATCTCCAGCCAATTTGCTTTCGTAGATATAAAAATGCCATTTCTATTTCCCCTCCCATCCCCGGCTGGAGGAGTGAATATCTTGGCTTTAGGGTTAAGGTTGCTTTGCGAGCTGTCTGTCAGAGAATCGGCTATTAAGGTTGCAAAAATCGCAGTGATCGTTTTGCTTTCAGTAACATTTGATATTGTGAGAGGATTAGTCGTCCCAATAAAATCCCCTGTCCAATTTATGAATTTGTAACCGGGATTAGGAACAGCGGTAACAGCGGTGCAGTCTGCTCCATCATCAACAGTTTGTATTTTAGTTCCCGATATTGTCCCGTTTGTTCCTTCAACAAACGTCACGGCATGTGTGGCTGACGAAGAATTCTGGTACAGAAGCAGAATTTCCTCGGCGGAAAGCTCCCTGTTATATATTCTCAATTCATCTATTGTTCCCCTGTACGCGCAACCAGGGCCGACTGTCTTGGCGCCTATTGCGATGTCATTTGATGACTGCTTGATTAAAGCACCGTTTTCCTTGTGCTTGTCAAGAACCCCGTCCAGATACATTTTCCAGTCGCCGTTGTTATAAACAGCCGTCACCATCTGCCATTCGTTTTCCTTGTAGGCAGATGTAGAATAAAGTTCTGAGTAATTGGCAAGTCCCGTCATAAAATTCTGATTTGGCATGATCAGAAGACCGTAATCCCAATCATCTCCTCCCTTAACAAATATCCCGTGAAAACTTATCAAAGATACAGGCTTCACCCAGACACTTATTGTGAATGCGCCGGTTGGCGCGACATTGAAGTCCTCTGAAAAGGGAACAGTTATATAGTTGCTTACACCGTCAAAATAATAGGCTTTGCCGGCACGCCCTAGGCGATCCGTGGAGAGTGTCGCCCCAATAATAGTTCCATTGTTGCCATTCCCAGTTGCATCATTGGCATTCCCGTCGAAAGGGTAATAGGCGACAAGTCCGCCATCATATGTCCCACCATATGTATTTATAGCGAAACTCGCAAAACCGGTTGATACACAGACGATAAATGCGACAAGAGACAATCTGTTCCAAGAAGAATACTTTTTCATTTCCCCCCGCCCCCCCCTTTTTGTAATTTAAAAGGTACAGGCTACAACAGCGATTGCAAGATATGAAGCCTTGCCTTGTCTAAGTTCTGTCAATGATGCCATGCACTTTTCGACATCTTGTTTCCTGCTACGTAGATTTCGATACTCTGTTCCTTCTATATCCATATTCGTTACGATGATTGAAAATCTTACACGATTTCAGAAAATATTGGGAAAAATATTGTTTGGGATGCTCCTTAAAACTACGCCGTCTCTTCAAGGCGGGTGTGGTGTGTCTGATTTACCTCTGGTTAAAACAACAGGCTTTATTACCACATCCAGTTGGAATTAAGATGTAAAGGGAATTTACAAATAACGAAAACAACAGAATTTAATATTATAGGAAATCCTGGGATTTATTCTTTTGAGCGCATTCTAGAGTCTTTCTGCGAGTATGACATCTTCATAGTTGGAACGTTCGGATGCAGGCTCTCCAGGGGCAATCTCCGGCCCGTTCAGGATCACGAAGCCCAACTCCTTGAACCAGGAAAGACAGACTTCCTCAAGCATTGACTCGCAAAATTTGCTGTTCATTTCCCGTTAATCTCCATTTCGAGGCCGCGCAGTGTTTCCATTATTTCGTCAAAGGGCGGATATTTACCGAATATCATATTTTCCATCATGGTATAATCTTTCCTTATCGAATCAAGCACATGATTCGGCGGGACAATCTTGAATGTTCCTGGCACTGCCTTGTCATAGTTTGCCCATGCTCTCGGATAAAACTTCTTTTTGAACTCGACGACGTTCCTCATGAGCTCCGTGTCCGGCAGTGCAGCCTTTTTCACGGGTGATTGGCTCATCATCGCAGTGTCATAATAATGGCGAGAGTATCCTGACGGCTGGGGCTTACCCTCAGGTCTGAACGCCTCCTGGTGCAGTATCGTGATCTTTTCCCAGAACGTCCTCTCAGCCTTGATAGCCTTGACCTTGCATTCCGGTTTCTCAAAAACATCAGGGAACGCCTCTGCTGCATACGGTCTGATTTTGTATTCCTCGTTCGGTATCCAGGATCCGAGCGGTCCAATTTCAAGCTGGATGTAGGGTTTCAAATAGCCGTCACTGAACAAGGCTGGAAAGGTGATATTGACTATGTGCGGATCTCGTCCGTTGATTGTAGCCGAGCATATAGGATCAACAAGCTTGCTGATTTCCACCAGCATCTTCTCTCTAATGTAGACCTGGGCAGATTCGTTGATGCCCTCGTTGAAAAGCTCCTGCTGAGTCTTGGTTCTCTTTGCCTTGGGATTATCCTTGGTGAGTAGTCGCCAATCAAGAATCAGGTCTATGTCCTCGGAAAAACGCTCTATTAAATGGAACACCTTGGCAAGCGACGTACCGCCTTTGAAAAGGATTATCTGGGAAAGCTCAGGATGCTCGAAAAGCCTTCCAAGCACCCAGCACACCCAGAAGTCCTTTTCCACAGCAGCTTCAGCCATACCCTTGCGGAGCGCTGTAGACTTGAACAATTCTGAACGTTCTCCAGCAGGCAATCTGGCAATCTTGTCCATCTCAGCCCTCCTTGCAAGCTTTTAGTATTGCCTCTCGTATCCAGCCAGTGACATACCTGGTGGCCCTGAGGATCCGTTTCTTTTCTTCTGCAGGAATCCTACGACTCAGTTTACCTATAAGCTCGGAATCTATGCGTTCCTGCCCCAGCGTTTTGAGTGCCTGGACAATAAGAGAGCCCATATGGTGTTTCACGCCTGCTTCTTTTAGAGGGGTATTCTTGAACACTAACGTGTTATTTGCGATGGTATAGCTGGTTCTGCGCTGGGCTCCGTCAGATAGATACATCCAGCGCGCGGGAACCTGGGTAGAAAGTCCCAGCAAGTTCAATGCAGTGCTCCCGTCCGCAAGAATCCTCCAGCCCGATCTCCTTGCAATGGCATGGGCGACTTCATCAATGTCCGGTCCAAGGTCTTGTTTCAGAAGTTCGCTGTATTTCGGATAGTAGTAGACTCCACGACATGCCCGACGTATCTTGCCATCCTTGACGAGACGGGGGAGAGCTGTATCGATGGCCCCGGGAGTTCCAATATCGGAAAATTCCTTATTTGAGAACGTCCAACCCCTGCCGTTGCCGCAAATCCTGCTATATGCTTTGTTTTCAATTGCTTGCATTGCCGTTACCGCTTTCAATTTGTAAGGAATATACAGTATTTTCCTTACAAGACAAGGTGTTTTTTGCTTTAATAGCAACTCTGTTATTGTCTTGTCAGAAATAACACCCCGTCTTTTCTGACAAGGCTTATCCTCTTCGCCTCATTTCGTAACAAAAAACATATATAATTTGTTACAAGTCAAGCCCGTTGTCGCTGATTCCACAATAATCGTTTCTGTAAGGAAAATACTGTGCTTTCCTTACATGATATTTATGGGGGGATGGAGGAATAAAAACTTGAAATCATGGAGGACTTGGGAGAAGGTATAAAAGTTGATATTTGAGGCGTCTGGCGTGAAACATAACATGAGGAAATTAAAAGCATGAATTCCCAATTGCTGTTGAAGTCTTCCATGTTCACATGCACCAATGACCCTTGGTTCTGCCATGACGGAAAGTATGTCCATGCTTTTTTGCAGGGTGCAAGAAACCCAAGAAATGCCGGTCACGAGAGATATTCCGGTTCCATCGCGCATCTTGTCAGCTCCGACTCGTTGCGATGGAGCGAACTGATGCCGGCTCTGCTGCCCGGAGATGCGGGGACTGCGGACGATGCCGACCTTTTCAGCGGGAGCACGCTCTTCCACAATGGAAGATTTTACTTGTTCTATACTGGACGCAACAAGGATGAGGAAGGCCGGATTGAGCGCATAATGCTGGCCACATCGACTGACGGCATTCATTTTTTACGCCATGGCAAAAGTCCGGTTCTCATTTCCGACGGACGATACTACGAGGCTTTGCCGCAGGATTCGCCGGACGGCACCGTCAACTGGCGGGATCCTGATGTGATCTATTGTCCTGATGACAAAATGTTCTACATGGTTTTCTGTGCGCGGACAGCCGACCATCAGGGTGCGATAGGATTGGCGTCTTCTGAAGATTTGTTTGAATGGAAGGCGCTTCCGCCCCTTTTCGTGAATCCAAGGAGCAACATGATGGAATGTCCACACTGGATGCGCATTGAAGGACGGTACTTTGTTTGCTATAGCCAGGCTACGGGATGGCTGACGGCGAAAGGACGCAGGGAATCTCCGCCTGCTGAAATCGAGGACGGCATTTACTACATTTCCGGAGATTCGGTAAATGGCGTATGGTCCGATGAATATCGACGCGCCCTTATCGGGATTCCGCATTGGGAATACAAGCCGTATGCCGGAGCGCCTCTTGCCATGAACGGTGAAACACTTTTTTCATGCCATGTGTCCGGTTCAGGTTCCTACTCTCCCTTCAAAAAAGTCCTACGCTGCGGAAACAAGTTGAAATTGATGTGGAACCCCCGCCTTGAACAGGCCTGCGGACAGCCTGTCCCGGTATTCCCTGTCTTAAATGACCATGAGGGCACCGGCTACAGGTTCAGCCTGTCAAATACATTTGGAAGGAATGGAATCATATCAGGAAAGCTGTGTAAAGGCTCAGCGCAGCGGGCAGGTATTCTTTTCCGCGCAGATGAATGGGGATGGAAAGGACTGTTCGTAGCCTTGAATTTCCAGCAGGCGACCGTGGAATTCGGAATTCAATCCGATCCGACCGCGATCAGGACGCGCGCATGGCCCGCAATTGAAGGCAAAAAGGAATTTGTTTTCCGTTTGCTGCTTCTCGATGAAGTGATAGAGCTGTTTATTGATGATCAGCTGGCGCTGAGCACCTGTACCGCCGCATTTGCCGGAGATTTCGGGCATGAACGTGTAGGTGTAATGGATTCGGGCGGTTCGGCGGATTGGATGGATATTGTTTTCACGCCTTTGGCGATGAGCGACGCCCGGAAATTCTGGTGAAGGAGAACCAAGGGCACTCTCTTTCATGGATGATGATAATGAATTTTGTTAAGCCGGCGGAGGGATTCGAGCTGTGTGGACTGAAAAATAAATTAACTCAATAGGGGGGCTCTGACAGAAAAACGATTGATTGTTTTGTGGGAGACGTTGATAGAATGAGAAATATTTTAAAAAGTCAAATTTTAAACACCAATCCATTGCTTTAAAGAAGGAGATTTCACATGTCCAAATTATTATATGCAAGTGTCTTGCTCGTAGTCCTTGGATTTTTCACATGTGTTTCGGCTGCGGAGCCTGAAAACATTGCATTGAAAAAAGTCGCGGTCGCCAGTTCTGTGGAAAATGATTCCTATACAGCGGAGAAGGCTTTTGACGGGGATTTGGCCACTCGATGGTCTTCATTGTTTTCCGATGATCAGTGGATATATGTCGACCTGCAAAAGCAGTACACCATATCAGGTGTTCAGTTAATCTGGGAGACCGCGTGCGGGAAGGAATATAAATTACAAATATCCAATGACGCAAAAGCCTGGACCGATGTTTATACCACGGATAAAGGCAAAGGCCAGACGGAGAATATTACCGTCGAGTCGAAACCGGCGAGATATGTGAAACTCCTGGGAATCAAAAGGGGAACGGAGTTCGGATATTCGCTGTTCGAGTTCAAGGTTTTCGGGAAATAATTGACCTAAATCAAGTTCCCCCATGAACACGAGGGAACTTGATATTTATTTTTGCCTGCCATACGCATTTAGAGAACGATTGAAGTTTAACTGTTAATCCTGCCCCCTGCCAGTTTATCTGGCAGGAGCATGAGATTGTTCAGGCTAACACAGGAGAACAATCTATTTTTCCCTTGCATCCGGCTGTGTCACCGCCGGATGCAAGGGCAGGGTGGTACTGACAGATACATTAGCTGCCAATCTTTTATTCCTGCCAGATAAACTGGCAGGGGATAAGATGAGTATACACATACAGATGCATATAGTGGATAGGGTTAAATTGGCTTCCTAAAGGTTTGATTATCCGTTTAAGCTTGAATTCCTGAGCTGATTTCAAAATGCAGGAAAATGTTGCTACGGCAATGTCTTCCGTTGGAGTTCAAACTTTATTTTGTCTTGGTATTAAAGACATTAGACACGCTAAAGTTTACCTGCCTCCGGCAGCGCTAAAGGCGACCAGGGCCGTGAACACCAACTTAAGAAATCAGCTCAAAAGAGCCAATTTGAAATTGCCTCGCCTATGCACTTGCAATCTCTTCCCGTGCTATTGACACCCAGCGCCGGAACCTTTCCGGCTGATTGCTGATTGTGTGCGTGTCTTTCAGGATGAACATCAGGTTAAGCCTTGAAGCGGCCTTCAGTGTTTCTTGGAATTCCGCGCGTATCGCGTTTTCGGCGAAATCAACGCAGACAAGTCCGGGGTTGGGTTTTCTGCAGAGGACATAGTTGCGCCCGTAAACTTCAGCGCATTTTTCAATGTTCGACCATGGCGACACTGAAACGCAGCGGAGGTTTTTAATGTTGCGGAGATAGGCGAATCGGTTCTCTACAGGTTCGCAGCAGCCGTAATATGTCAGTCCGAAACGCTCGATCAGCGGTTTCTGGTATGGGAAAATAAATTCCCCGAACATTTCCGGAGATACTCCGACAGTCTCCTGGGATTCGCAGAAGCCCCAGAGGTGTTTGAATTTGACCGGACCTTTCACCGGATTGCTGTATGACGGCAGGCAGCTTGTAAGCCCCAGGTTTCCGGAGCCAACGGACTCGTTCGCATTGTTGTAGCTCAGGATTCCGAGTTTTTCGAGCTGCTCCATGTAGTTCGCCATCTCGTCGGAAAGGAACTTCATCAGGGTTTTGAGTTCATCCGGCGCATCGAACATGTAGAGCATAAGCTCTTCCAACCCTATCATCGTGATGGCGACTATTGTAAGTCCAGTTGTCCAGAAATGCCCTCCGTGAATCCTCACATCGAGTATGTCGCCGAACGCCTTTTCAGTTTTCTCGACAAGTTCGTATGTCGCATCCCTGTTCACGGATATTTCCCTGAAATGAAGTTTTTTCAGGCCTTCCGTTATATTGGTGATAGGCGGGATATGCTTATAAGCCCCGCCTTCAACTCCGCTGACATCGTTTTTCAGGTCAACCCCGAAGCCTGTGTTTGATGTCCGCCAGCCTATGTTGAAAAAGCTGTCGATGATCCAGTCGTCGCATATCTGCTCATGCTGGTAGATTCTCCTTAGCAGTGAAAGCTCAAAGCCCCTTGCGGTTTCGTCGGTGCATTTCAGCTCGAGAAGCCTGTCGATTTCCTTCCAGGAGCCTTCCGGGCTCACAAGCACCAGCGGCTTTTTGCCGCGCAGATCGTTGAGGTCGGTCCAGAGTTTTTCGCGTTCCCGCATGATTGGGAGCGCCGAAATTTCCCTTACGCGTGAAGCCAGCCGGCGGAGTGTCTCGGTGTCATTCTTGTTGAACATCTGCATATTCCTCTTATTATCAATAGATATTGCTTTGGAGTGGAACTTATATGGAGTGCTGAAGCTTGCTTCAGCCTTAATTAGCGGAGCTAGCTCCGCATTATTTGCAGACAAGCAAGCTTGTCAGTCGAAAGGCGGCAGCAAGCTGCCGCACTCCAAAAAATACGATTCCCCTATACGCATGTTATTGTCTTCCGGATAAATTTAATTGATTTGCTCAATATTGCGTTTATATTCATCCATTGGAAGAAACGATACATGAAGAACTACTCCTTTACATATACCGAAGGCTCTCCGGAGCTTTGCGACTTTCCGCACATAAACATGTTCGGCTGCCGTGAATTCAAATCCGCAGTGAAGGGCAGTCTACCCAAACACCTGAACCCGGGAATAGAGATCTGCCTGATATTGAAGGGGCGCTTTGAGTGGGATGTCGCCGGAAGGAACTGTCTTCTTTATCCCGGAGATGCAACAGTCACGATGCCATGGCAGGAGCACGGCGGAACCTATGGCGCGATGGATGTAGGCAAACTTGCATGGATAATCATCACGCCGGAAAAATTCAAGGAGACTGGAAACCTGAAACTAGGTGGATGGTCTTCCGTTCCGACATCCGAACAGAGGGAGATCGGACAGCTTCTGAGGATGGTTTGCAAACCTTATTTCCGGGCGGACGACTACCTCAGGCACATATTTTCTGAACTCTACGGGACGCTGGAAAAGAAAAAGCCGCGAACATGGCGCGTAAACCATCTTCTCGATGAACTGCTCTTCCATGTTTCCCAAAAAATCACCGAACCTTCGCCTTCCAGGAAGTTTGTCTTTGACATCGGGCTTGTCGAAAAGAGGATATTGGCCGACCTTAAGCGAAAATGGGCGTTGCCGGACCTGGAAAAAATAACCGGCTACGGGAAAAGCATGCTGAATGTCATGTTCCGCCAGCAGACGGGCTTTTCATCAAAAAGCTATATTGTCCACCTGCGTGTCAGTTCTTCAAAACAAAGGCTTGAACAGACAAGCGAGTCGATTACCCGGATAGCCTGCGAATGCGGATTCACTTCGAGCCAGCAATTCTCCTCGGTTTTCAAGAAATACACAGGACTGAGCCCCTCAGATTTCAGACGCTCCCGCCCAGGGGCTTCAGGGTTCCCTAAAGGCTGATATATTGATGATAAATCTTGGATTATAGCTTGCAAAACAATACTATATTATATATAATGACAGGTATAATTGCGGTAATTGAGGCTGGAGCATGATTTACAGGAAAAGACATATTGAAGGCAAATTGAGGGAGTATTCCAAATACTTCAAGGTCGTCCTTGTCACAGGTGCGAGGCAGGTCGGTAAAAGTACTCTGTTGAAACATGTGTTTCCTGAACTTAAGACAATTGTTTTCGATCCGTTGCAGGATATTTACGGTGCGAGGAAGGATCCAGATCTTTTCCTTGATAACTTTCCGGCCCCTGTCATTCTTGACGAAATCCAATATGCTCCGGAACTTCTTCCCGCAATAAAAAGGCGCGTTGATCTGAGTGAAAGAAAAGGTCTTTATTTCCTGACCGGCTCACAGAATTTGAGCATGCTCAAATCGGTTTCTGAAAGTCTCGCAGGCCGGGTCGGCATTCTCGGTCTTGAAGGTATGACTCTCCAGGAAATGACAGGGAATGCTGCGAAGCCGACATGGCTGAAGCAATATCTGGAATCTCCTTCCTCTCTTCCGGAAAGCATAAAAACCCTGAAGGATTCATTGCCTCCCCTCAAGGATTTCCTCTGGCGCGGATCTTTCCCCGGCCTTCTTGAAATGCCCGACAACATGATCCACTCTTTTTATGAATCTTATCTAATGACCTATGTGGAGCGTGATGTCAGACTTCTGGAAAACATCCGTGACATGAACGAGTTTGCGCGTTTTTTCAGACTTTGTTCGGCTCTCAGTTCACAGGAGTTGAACATGTCACAACTCGGTCGCGAAATAGGGATTTCCCCTCTGACGGCGGCAAAGTGGGCATCCCTCCTGGAAAACTCATACCAGTACATGTTGCTCCCGGCGTACCACGGAAACATAGTGAAAAGGCTGAGCCAGAAAAGGAAAGGCTGCCTGAAGGATACAGGTTTCATCTGCTATCTGCAGGGTCTTTCCTCTCCTGATATGCTCGCTGCATCGCCTCTGTTGGGAGCTGTTTTTGAAACATGGGCGGTGAACTCGGTCTTCAGGCAGGCGGCAACCCTTGATTTCTCCCCGATGCTATACCACTGGAGAACAAACGGGGGAGCCGAAGTGGATCTTGTCATTGAAGCAAACGGTAAACTTTATCCTGTTGAAATGAAATGCAAGACAAACCTGAAGGCGCATGATGGAAGCGGCATTCGGGCATTCTTTGAGAGTTACGGGAAAACTAATGTTGAAACGGGGCTTATAATATATGCCGGAGACACGTGCTACCGTTTTGAGGAGAATGTCATAGCAATACCCTGGAACGCAGTTGCGGTGTGATTATGATGAAATTCTTTTTCTTACTGTTTTCAATATTTTTTATCTCAGCGCTTTCCGGCTTTGCGGAAGAGCTGAAGAAAATCACCATTCTCCAGACTTCCGATATCCATTCGCAGGTGGACAGCGATTCAAAGCCGGGAGTCTATCGCCTTGCCGCCGCACTGGATTCGGAAAGGAAAAAGGCGGGAGGCGCCGAATCGTGTCTTTTAATCGATTGCGGTGACATTCTCCAGGGTACGCGGCAGGCAAGTCTGGGCAAAGGTGCGCTCGGAGTGAAATTCCTGAACGAACTGAAATATGACACCTGGATTCCGGGCAACCACGATTTTGATTTCGGTTCGGAAAGGATTCTGCAGGTTTTCAAGGAGACCGAGGCCGCAGATATCGCCGCAAACCTTCACTTTGACAATAAGAGGATGACTTTGCCTTGGATGCTTTTTGTCAAGAACGGCGTTAGAATAGCGGTTATTGGGATGACAACTCCGAATCTCGACAAATGGCAATGGGGAAACAAGGCAAAGGGATATTCCTCGGGAAGCATATCCAAAGCGCTTGATGAAATAATGCCTGCGATAATGGCGGCAAAGAGCGACATGATCGTCCTGGCAGTGCACCAGGGGAGTTTTCAGGGGGACAAAAACGATTTCAATATCAGCAGGATCGTCTCGAAATACCCCCAGATCGATTTGATCCTGGGTGCGCACACGCATCAGGATGTTCCGGGTGAAACCATAGGTCTTTCAAGCTGGTATGTCCAGGCTGGATGCCACGCCGCCTCACTCGCCCGGATAGAGGCGAAAGTGGATGTTGAAAAACATAAGACCATGAAGATTGAATCCAGATTGATAAATGTCTCCGTATGCTCTCCGGATTCATTCAGGTTTTCATCCGGATTCCAGGACATTGTTTCATCCGCCGCCAAAACCTCCGGCAAAAGCATCACCTTCTTTAAAAATGAAATCCCCCCCGAAGAAGTCAACAGGCTTCTTGGCAGCGCGTTTTTCAACTCCGCCGCAGATATTTCATCAGCCATGATCACCCTTCAGAATAACGGGATTTGGCAGGGTAAATTTACAGAGGACGCCCTTTTCCGTAATTTTCCCTTTGAGGACACTGTCTGCCTGATTGATCTTGATGACAATGAGATGAAGATGATTGTTGACGAGGCGTCCAAATTCAAAGATGACGTCAAGTTTGTTTTTTTCAGGAATGAAAAAAACATGTTAAAGAGCGGACGGCGGACAGTTGCTACGAGCAGTTACTGTCTCGCCGGGGCAGGGGGCCGTCTGAAAACCCTTGCGGACTTCGCAAAGAATCCTGAATGTCATGCGACTGATACCGGTGTGACGCTTCGGGACGCATTTAGGGATTATATCGTGAAAACTTTTTCAAATGTCCGTTGAAAAAGTTACATGTGATTGCAGGTACAGGTAATTTTAATGAAAGGATTTCGCCCATGATGACCGCCAAGGAGAACATTGTCAGGACAATCAGGTTTCAGAAGCCGGAACGGGTGGGGGTCGAACTGCCGGAGCCTTACGGGTGCGATTTTGCCTGGGTGGGGATGAATCCCAGCGTGGATGCGCGACCCAACCGCAAAGAGCTCAGCATGGACGAGTGGGGGGCGGTCTGGGAAAACATCGGGGTCTGCCATCTGGGTGAAGTCAAGGAGTTCCCCCTGAAGGATTGGAAGGATTTCGGCAAGCTCAAAATCCCGGACGTGGATGCTCCGGTCCGATGGCAGGCGCTTGAAAAGCAGGTTGCGGAGTTGAAAAAGGATAAATTCATCCTGTGCGGAGGCGTTTCGCTTTACGAGAGGATCCATTTCATCCGCGGACTGGAAAACACCTGGGCCGACATCTATCTCGAACCCGACAACCTGCGGAAGCTGATCGACATCCTGGTGGAGATGAATCTGAAGGCGTTGAAACATTACGCCGCCGTCGGCGCCGACGGGCTGCTGTTCTGCGATGACTGGGGGCTTCAGGACAGGCTGATGATTTCACCGGACAAATGGAGGGCGTTCTGGAAACCCGCCTATGCCAAGGTCTACAAGGCCGCGCATGACGCCGGAATGCTTACACTGCTCCACAGTTGCGGGTACATCACGGAAATCCTCGACGACCTTATCGATGCCGGACTCGACGTCATTCAGATGGACCAGCAGATGAACATGGGCCTGGACAACCTCCACCGTTACGCCGGGAGGATCACATTCTGGTGTCCGGTCGACATCCAGGCGGTCATGCCGCACGGCTCGATGGGGGAGATAAGGGATTACTGCCATGAGATGTTTGCGAAACTCGCAACGCCGCAGGGCGGATTCATCGCAAAATGGTACTGCGACCCGAAAGGCGCCGGACATTCACAGGAGGCGATCGATACGATGTGCAGGGAATTCCTGACGCTGGACTACCGGAAACTCGGGAAATGAGGAGGGGAAGTTCTAAAGTTCTAAAGTTCGGAAGTTCGGAAGTTCGGAAGTTCGGAAGTTCGGAAATGCGGAAGTTAAAATCAGAAATAAACGATCAGGATTCAAAGAACAAAAAGAGAGCTATACCACGAAGAGTACGAAGGTCGCGAAGTCAAAAAAAACAAGTATTCTCTGAATCAATTATAATCCTTCGTACTACTATCCGTCATATTCTTGTTTTTTTTGCACGTTTTTCACAAAATCAATTGTTAAGTTTTTGCGAAGCAAAAAGTTAACAATTATCTTTTTCGTGTGATTAGTGTGTTTCGTGGTCAATTTTTTCTGTGTATTCCGTGTGTTCTGTGGTTATAAAATTGG